>CALVJE010000007.1 GCA_944331725.1 uncultured Bacilli bacterium
ATAAATACACATATATCGATAATGTTTATAAAACTTTAATTGTTAGAGATATTGTAGAAAGAAATAAGATTAAAAATCTACCTTTAATGGATTCTATTAATGACTTTTTGATGGATAATATTTCTAATTTAACTACTTATAGGACTATTGCTAATACTCTTAATTCAAACAAAATAGAAGCTAATGATAAAACAGTAGGACTATATGTTAAATATTTATGTGAAGCTTTTGCATTTTATAAAATTAGAAGATTTGACATCCAAGGTAAAAAATATTTGGCTTCTCAAGATAAATATTATTTATCTGACCATTCTTTCAAATATGCAAAACTTGGTACTAAGAATATGAATTATGGAAGAATCTATGAAAATATAGTTGCAATAGAATTATTAAGACGTGGGTATGAAGTATATGTTGGAGTTTTATATAATAAGGAAATAGATTTTGTTGCAACTAAAAGAGATGAGAAAATATACATTCAAGTTTCTGATAATATAGAAGATACTAAAACCTTTGAAAGAGAAACAAAATCCTTACTTAACATAAAAGATGCTTATCCTAAAATCTTAATAGCAAGAACTAAGCATAATACTTACCAATACGAAGGAATACAAATTATTGATATTGCAAATTGGTTATATAATAAAGAAGTAGCTTAACACCTACTTCTTTAAATTTCTCTTATTTTATAATCTAGTACTTTGCATTTATTATCTATTAAAAACTTGCCTTCAAATAATTCGTCTTTAAATAGATATGGGGAAAAATTTTTTTGATCAAATTGTTTTAACTTTTCTAAATCTTCAAATTTACCACCTGATGGTGCATAAATATGACCACATTTTTTAGTAAATTTAATCATCAAAACTTTATTATCTTTTTTAAATAACATACGGTTGAATTAAGATGAGCAATTCGTTTTTTTGATTGTCCTACTTCAGACATTTCAAAGACTTCTTTCTACATAAAATTATACCTTATTTTTTATTATGGTCAATACTTGCACCTATACTCTTTCTTTTCACTGTATCATTTTCTAACTCTTTACTCTTTTTATGACTAGCATAAATAAACTTTGCCATTAGGAATCCATAAATTAAACTTGTCGCATAAAATTAATTCTTATTATTAAGAGAAATATTATTCTTTACTATACTGACATCATATAAAGTATTAACTGTATAGGCTCCACTTATTAAACCTAAACAAGTACTATTAAATTTTATATTTCTAACTATACTTTTAATTTTTTCATTTCTTCACCTTTTACTTATGTTATAATATAGCAAAAAGAGGTGATGCTTATGCAAAATAATAAAATCTTAATAGTCGATGATGAAGAAAATATAAGAGAAGTAATTAAAGAATATGCTAAAAATGAAAATTTTGAAGTAATAGAAGCAGATAATGGAGTTAAAGCTTTAGAATTATTAGACAATGAAAAATTTGATTTAATGGTCTTAGATATTATGATGCCTATAATGGATGGATTTACTCTTCTAAATAATATTCCTAAAGAAAAAAGAATACCTACTATAATATTATCAGCACGAGATGATGAAGTAGATAAATTAGTTGGCTTTGATAAAGGTATTGATGATTATCTATGTAAACCATTCTCCCCTCGTGAATTAATCGCTAGAATGAAAGCTATTATAAAAAGAACTAAAAAAGAGGTAGATATCTATACTTATAATACTTTAACTATTAACTTTAAAGAACATACTATTAAAATAGATGATAAAGAAATTAATGTTACTCCTAAAGAATTTGAAATACTAAAATATTTTATTAATAATAAAAAACTTGCAATATCAAGAGAACAATTACTTAATAAAATATGGGGTTATGATTTCTATGGTGATGATAGAACAATTGATACCCATATTAAAATGTTAAGAAATAATTTAGGTAAATATAGAGATCTAATCATTACAGTTAGAGGAATAGGATATAAATTTGATGATGAAAAATAAACTATCTACTAAAATATTTATCTACCTTGCCATTTTCTCTTTAGTAATACTACTATTTCTTTTCTTCTTCCAAGTTATATTTATTAATACTTACTATGAATGGACTAAAACTAGAACTATTAAAAACCTATCTAAAGATATCTTAGTAACAGAAAATGATACTTCTTTATATAACAAATTAGATAGAGTCTCTTATCAAGAAAATGTTTGTATTGAACTAACTAATATAAATGGAGATATTCTATACTCTAGTAATGGTAATAATTGTAGATTAAGAAGTAGAACTATTAAAAGAAACTTTATTAATAGTAATAAAAAAACTAAAACTTATAACTTAGTTAATAATTTTACTAAAGAAAAAAGTATAATGGCTGCAACTAAATTAAGTGATAATCTTTATATTTTTATATCAACTTCTCTAATACCCTTAGATTCTACTATTAGTATTATAGAAGAACAATTAATAATAGTAAGTATTGTTGTCTTACTATTAAGTATAGTAATTGCCTATTTTATTTCTAAAAGACTATCTAATCCGATTACAAAAATATCTAAAGCTGCTAAGTTAATATCTAAAGGTAAAATGAACACTAAATTTGAAACAGATAGTGATATTAAAGAACTTATAGATTTAACTAATTCTTTAAATGATATGAAAAATGAACTATCTAAAACAGAAGAATTACAAAAAGATTTAATGGCTAATATCTCACACGATTTAAAGACCCCTCTTACAATGATTAAAGCCTATGCTGAATTAATTAAAGATATTAATATTAATAATAAAGAAAAAGCAATAGATAATTTAGATATAATTATTGAAGAGACAGATCGTCTAACTAATCTTGTTAATGACATATTAACTCTAACTAAAGTAGAAAATGACTTAGAAAAATTAGAATTAAAAGAATTTGATTTAATAAAAGTAATTGAAAAAATAATAACTCATCATAATATTTATATAGAAAAAGATGGTTATAAAATAGAATTTATCCATAAAAATATAGATAAACTAATAATAAATGCCGATCAAAAGAAAATAGAACAAGTAATATATAATTTATTAAACAATGCTCTAAACTATACAGGAGATAATAAAATAGTTATTATTGAAATAAAAGAATATAAAGACTATTATAAAGTAATGGTTAAAGATAGTGGTAAAGGTATAGAAAAAAGTGAATATGATCATATATTTGATAGATATTATCGTAGTAAGAAAAACCATAAAAGATATACATTTGGTACTGGATTAGGTCTATCTATAGTAAAAAATATATTACTTTTACATAATTATGATTATGGAGTAAAATCTATTAAGAACAAAGGAACAACCTTTTATTTCAAAATAAAGAAAGACATCTAATCTTTCTTTTTTAGTATTCTAATATATTTATCACCATATTTCTTAGTCTTAACTTCTTCATAATAATCACTAAAGTTTAATTTATCTAAACTATCACTTTCTAAAACAACTATCCCATTTAATATATTTAACTCACTTATTTTCTTTAAAGACTTCTCTATATAATCAGTCTTATAAGGAGGATCTAAAAATATAATATCAAACTTCTTAGGATAAAGTCTTTCAATCGCTTTTAAATAATCCATTGTAAGAATAGTAGTATTTAAATTGTTATCTAACATATCTAAATTACTTTTTATAGTCTTACAAGCCATATATTCTTTATCTACAAAAACAACTTCTCTAGCACCCATACTCAAAGCTTCAATACCAAGATTACCACTACCTGCAAATAAATCAAGACAAACACTATTATCTAAATAATCTTGAATACTTGCAAATAAAGACTCTTTAACTCTATCCATTGTAGGTCTAGTTCCTTTTAAAGTATATCCCTTTAATACTCTTCCCTTATATTTACCACTAATTATTCTCATAATGAACTCCTAAGACTTAAAAATATTTTATTTAACTCAAGTATTAACATATTAACTTCATTTTCTAAATGTTTATATTTTCTAAACTTTTCATTATTATAAATAGCAAGTCTATCACTATCTAAATTATTTTTATGATAAAGTTCTATTAATTTAACTAATTTTTCATCTTTATAAATATCATCAAGCGCTTTATCTACTTCATATTTTAAAGATGAATTATTTATATCAAGAAGTAATTCTTGATATAGAACTTCCCACTTCATAAACATCACCAAATCTAATATATCATATTTTTCTTTAATTTTACTACAATAAGTTATATAATATTAAAACAAGAGGGATAAATATGAGAAGAATAGAATTAACAAAAGAAGAAGAAAAAACATTAGATTATTTATTAACTTTAAATAAGTTAGCAGAACAAGAATTTTTTATAAATAAAAATATAGATAATTTTGAAATGTTTAATGATTTAATAGAAGAAAAATTAAATGAACTAGATGAAGACATTGCCTATAGAATGTTAAATATATTATACAAAGATAGAATATTAGAAATTTCCCCAAGTACAGAAATAAAAATATTAAATAGTATAGATGTAGATTTACCTAAAGAAAGATTAGGAATATTATTACTTACATTAGCACTTAATGATGAATATTTCTTTGAAAATATACACGAACTATCTACATTAGGTTTTATTAATTACAAAAACACTAATATGTTAAATAGATATTTATTAGGATATCCAAAAGCAAATTATTATATTATTTTAGATACTGCTGAAAATTTTATAGGTAGAATAAGTGATGATGATAGCATTCCAAAACAAATGAAAAATGATATTATAAATAAGTTTTTATTTCTATATAAAGATTTATATGATGAATTAAAAACTAAGAATATTAATCAAAAAAATTGTAGACTACTTGCTAATAGATATAGCATAATAGAACACTATAATGACGGTTATCCTACTAATTTCAAAGATATCTTAAGTATAAATCCCTTCTGTCAAGAAGCGGTTGAATTATTAAAACTAAATGATGATACAATTGATTATAACAAACTAATTATAGGAAAACATTATCTAGATAACATATTAGAACCATTAACAGAACAAGGACTTAACAAGCTAGAAAAAACATATCATAGCATAGAAGAAAAGATAAATTTAACTAATCATTTAGAAGCCTTAAATTATATTTACGACAGTATAACTGATAAACAAAATAGTTTCGCTAAAGAAAAAGAACTAGTTAAATCATCTCATAATATCTAAAAATGATTGTACTAGTTTCATTGTATTAGAAATATTCTCAATCTTATCAACTGGTCTAAGTTTATATCTTTCTTTCATTTCTTCTTCCAAATAAGAAAGTGCTAATGGAGTTCTATTTAAATATTTATACCAATAAGAATTCTCCCTTAAATATCTATATAAATTAGGATTACTTTTTATTTTAATTTGTGTTTCTACTTGCATTAATCCTCATAATACCTATTAATAGGTCTCTCATCATAATTAGGAATATTATTATTTTCATTCTTAGGCATAATCTCTTCTACTAAACTAACTGCTTTCTGTAAACTATTAACTCCTCTTTGAATAGTTTCAAGATCCATATTTCTAAACATATTAACTACTTCATTAAAAGAAGTAGTTTTATTATTAGTAGTAACTGTATTAGTATTTAAATAATTATTAAACACATCACTTTCTTCTCCATATAAGTCATAAGCTTCATATAATTTTTGAAAACTAGTTTTACCATCAAACACTGCTTTAGCAAGATAAGGTTTATTCTTTATAAATTCTTTAAAACTCTCCTTAGACATAACATCACCTATTAAATAATATGTAGAATATTGAAAAAAAGACGACTTATTTCAAAAAGTCATCTATAGTCATTAATCTTTTATCTACATCATCTAATGATATCTGTTCTTTTTTTATAACTTCATTACTCTTATCTACAAAGT
Organism: uncultured Bacilli bacterium; assembly: GCA_944331725.1. Next base: position 5,865 of record CALVJE010000007.1, read on the forward strand.
CTTTATAAATAAAAGCTTCACTAATACCCTTTTTATTAATACTACTTCCTGTAGAATAACGATCAACAATAGGTAATTCACTTGTCTTTATAATGTTAATCTCTCCATTCTTAATACCAATATGTTCTCTATTATTAGAAATAAAGGCATTAATAACATAATATGGATTAGTCTTAACATCTCTAATTGTCATAACTCCTCTTCTTGCTCTACTAGTAACTTCAAATTCTGTTAATTTAACTCTCTTACCAGTACCTTTATCAGTAATAACAACTAAATAATTATTATCAGTCTTATCAAAGTTAATAGTACTAACCACAACATCATCTTTTAAATTAATCGCTTTAACACCACTAGCTTTTATACCTACAATAGGAATCTCTTCTTTATTAAATAAAAGACCATATCCAAGTTTAGTTTCTACAAAGATATCTTCATAGTTATCTAACATAACACTAACTACTCTATCATTATCTTTTAATTTAATACAACAACTAGGTTTAGTAATTCTAGTTATTTTAAAATCAGATAGACTTGTTCTTTTAATCATACCATTCGCTGTAGATATAATAATATTTTTATTTTTATTAAACTCTTTAACAGGTAATGCATAAACAACTTCTTCCTCTTCTCCTAAAGGAATTAAATTACTAATATGTTTACCTAACTCTTTCCATTTTAAATCATAAATAGTATGAACTGGTATATATAAGAAATTACCCAAATTAGTAAATACTAACAATGTATCAAGAGTATTCATTTCATATACTCCTAATAAATAATCATTTTCTTTTAATGTAGTTTCTTCATCCTTACTTGCACTATAACTCTTTAGACTAGTTCTTTTAATATAACCATCTCGACTTATAGTAACAACAACTTCTTCTTTAGGAATCATAACAGTAGTATCTATTTTAATATCAGTTATTTCTTCTTTAATTTCTGTTAATCTAGGTAGGGCATATTCATTACGTACTTTACGTAATTCATCTTTCATAACTTTCTTTAACACTTCTTCATTTCCAAGAATTGCTGTCAAACCTTCTATTATTTTTCTTAGGGTAGCAAGTCTTTCTTCAAGTTCTACAACATCAGTATTAGTTAAACGATATAGTTGTAATGTTACAATCGCTTCCGCTTGAGCCATACTAAAGTCAAACTCTTTAACAAGGTTTTCTTTAGCATCAGCTTTATTTTTACTTGCTCTAATAACACGTATTACTTCATCAAGTATTGATAGACATTTAATAAGTCCTTCTACGATATGTAATTCACTTTTAGCGTGATCTAAATCAAATTGACTACGACGAGTAATAACTTCTTTTTGATGATCGATAAAAGCATCAAGCGCTTGTTTTAAACCAAGTAGTCGAGGACGTTTCTTTACGATAGCGATCATATTAAAGTTATAACTAATTTGTAAATCAGTATTTTTTAATAAGTAATTAACAATTAATTCTTTATTAACATTTTTCTTTAAATCAACAACAATTCTAACATCTTCTGCAGATTCATCTCTAACTTCAACAATACCATCTATTTTTTTATCAAGACGAATATCATCTATTTTTTTAACAAGTAGGGCTTTATTAACTTCAAAAGGTATTTCAGTGATTACTAAAGAGTTCCCTTCAAAAGCATATTTACTTCTAATAATAACTCTACCCTTACCTGTTTCATAAGCATCCCTTATTCCTTTAATACCTTCAACAATACCACCAGTTGGAAAGTCTGGTCCTTTAACATATTTCATTAAAGTATCTAAAGAACAATTAGGATTATCAATTCTATGTATTGTTGCATCTATTACTTCTCCTAAGTTATGAGGAGGTATATTAGTAGCATATCCTGCAGAAATACCCATCGCACCGTATACTAAAAGTGCAGGAAATCTTGCAGGTAGTACAGTAGGTTCAAGTGTTGTATCATCGAAGTTAGGAGCCATTTCTACCGTATCTTTATTAATATCACGTAACATTTCATTAGAAATTTTAGAAAGACGTGCTTCTGTATAACGATAAGCAGCAGGAGAATCTCCATCAATAGAACCATTATTACCGTGCATATCAATATAAGGAAGTCTAGTTTTCCAAGACTGACTCATACGAACCATTGCATCATAAATAGATGAATCACCGTGAGGATGATAATTACCGATAACGTCTCCTACCGTCTTAGCACTCTTACGATATCCCTTATCATAAGTGTTTTTCTCTTTATACATAGAATAAAGTATTCTTCTTTGTACTGGTTTTAGTCCATCTCTAGCATCAGGAATAGCACGTTCTTGAATAATGTATTTAGAATAACTTCCAAACCTTTCTCCCATTATATCTTCAAGAGTATAATCCCAAATACGTTCTAATACTTCTTTAGTTTCAGATTTTTTAGCCATCATTTCACCTCCTAAATCTTATAATCATCTTCCAAAGTAAACTCAACATTTTCATCTATCCACTCTTTACGAGGGGCGACCTCATCTCCCATAAGAACAGAGACACGTTTTTCTGCTAGTTGAGCATCTTCTATTTTAACTCTAATTAAGGTACGAGTTCCTGGCTTCATAGTAGTCTCACATAATTGATCTGCATTCATTTCACCAAGACCTTTATATCTTTGAATTTCACACTTCTTACCTTTAGATTTTTCTTTCATTTCTTCTACGGTATAAGCATAATCTATATTTTTACCAGATTGAATTTTGAAAAGTGGCGGTAATGCTACATAAAGTCTTCCATCTTCTATTAATGGCCTCATATAACGATAGAAGAATGTTAATAATAAACACTGAATATGTCCTCCATCTTCATCAGCATCGCTCATAATTATTACTTTATTATATTCACAATCATTTATATCAAAGTTAGCACCATAACCTGCACCTATAGTATAAATCATAGTATTAATTTCTTCATTCTTTAAGATATCTTCTACTTTAGCTTTCTCTGTATTTAAAACTTTACCACGTAAAGGAAGTATCGCTTGATATTTTCTATCTCTTCCCTGTTTAGCAGAACCACCTGCAGAATCCCCCTCTACTAAGAATAATTCTTTTTTAGATTTATCTTTAGATTGTGCAGGAGTAAGTTTACCAGATAAAGCTCGCTCTTTAGGATTTTTACTTTTACCCTTTCTTGCTTCTTCCCTTGCCTTTCTAGCTGCTTCTCTAGCTACTTTACTCTTTAATGATTTATTAATTATCTCTGTTGCAATCGCTTTATTCTCTTCTAAATAAAACTGTAGTTTTTCAGTAACAATAGAATCCACTATTGTCCTAGCCCCGGGAGTCCCTAGTTTTCCTTTAGTTTGCCCTTCAAACTGTAACATATCTTCTGGTATTTTTAAGGAAATGACAGCGGTTAATCCTTCTCTAACATCACTACCTTCAAGCGCTTTCTCCCTACCTTTAATAAAACCATTATTTTTAGCATAATCATTAAATACACGAGTTAAAGCTGTTTTAAAACCAACTTCGTGAGTACCACCATCACTAGTCTTAACATTATTAACAAATGATACTATATTTTCCTGATATGTATCAGTATATTGCATAGCGATCTCTACATCTATTTTATTTTTAACTCCTTCAAAATCTAAAACATTATGTAAAGTAGTTTTATCTTCATTTAAGTATTCTACAAATGCAACTAATCCAGTTTCATAACAAAACTTAGCGTGTCTATCATCTTCTTCATCGTGAACTTCAATAGTTAATCCCTTTAAAAGAAAAGCAGACTCTTGCATTCTTTCACATATAGTTGTATATGAAAAATTTGTTGTTGAAAATATTTCTGGATCCGGTAAAAATCTAACAGTAGTTCCTGTTTTATTAGTAGTACCAATTTTTTTCAAAGGAACTTTTACTTTACCACCATTTTCAAAACGAATATAGTATTCTCCTTTATCTCTTTTAATAGTTACTTCCATCCATTTAGATAAAGCATTAACAACACTACCACCAACACCGTGAAGTCCTCCAGATACTTTATATCCAGCTTCTTCAAATTTACCACCAGCGTGAAGTACAGTATAAATAACTTCAGGAGTAGGTTTACCTGATGAATGCATACCAACAGGTACTCCTCTACCTTCATCAGTTACACTAACACTTTTATCAGAATGAATTGTTATAGTAATATGTTTACCATATCCATTTATCGCTTCATCTATTGCATTATCAACAATTTCCCATACTAAATGATGAAGACCTCTTTTATCAGTAGAACCTATATACATACCAGGTCTCTTACGAACTGCTTCTAAACCCTCTAATATTTTTATCGAACTATCATCATACTTTACTGCCATTATTTCACATCCTTCAAGATTTCAAAAAAAAGATACAAAAGTAATATCTTTTGCCCTTATCTATTCTTTTCAAGGTTTATTTTATCAAAAAAAAGAAGTAAATTCAAGAAAACTTCTTTCTATTTACATATTTTATATCAAACTTTTAATTTGTTTCTTAGAAAGTCCTGTTGCTTTCATAACATCTTTTATAGATATCCCCCTTCTTCTCTAGCAATATTACTATGATACTCTATCTTTAAAGCTTCCTCTTCCTTTCTTCTTTTCTCAAAATCATATAGTCCTATATTATCAATATTATTTGTTAATTCATACAATCTATCTGCTACTTCCATTATTTCTCACCTCCTACATTAACATTGCTATTTGATTTTTAGATAATCCAGTTAACTCACTTATTAAAGGTATATCCATCTTTTTATCAAGCATTGATTTAGCAATAGAATTTTTTTCATTACTAGCTCCTTGCTCTATTCCCTGTTCTATTCCCTGTTCTATTCCTTGTTCAATTCCTTCTTCTCTAGCAATATTACTATGATACTCTATCTTTAAAGCTTCCTCTTCCTTTCTTCTTTTCTCAGGATCATATAGTCCTATATTATCAATATTATTTGTTAATTCATATAATCTTTCTGCTACTTCCATTAAATCTTCATCTCCTTCTGCTAATTTTTTTATTTCTAAATAATCATCTAACATTAATATAACTAATTCTTTATCTAATTTTGTTAACTCTTCTCCATTAAGATATTTATTATAACTTTTCATCATATCTATATGTATCTTTTCACTTGTTTCTGTTTCTACTATATTTTCATTATTTTTCATATGAAATGTAGATATATTTTCTTTTCCTAAACATTTCTCAAAATTATCAAAGATATCAAAATTAATCTGTATTACTTTTATTTTCTTACTATACTCTTCACCTTTACTTAATAATTCACCCTTTATTTTTCCAAAGTAAGCATCATTTCTTTCTATTAGTCCATCCCAATATCCATTATTACATTCTAAATTAATAATATATCCTGGTAATTTAAAAATAAAATCAGATACCTTTTTTCTTTCTAAAGCATTCTCTATTTTATATTCTACATTTTGTTCCTTAAAGTTTTTTATAATAAAATCTTTATCAAGACCAGTTAATTTAGATATCATATCACCTAAATATAAAAGGCATTTCCCCATAATAGATTTAAAGACAGAGTCAAGTGTTCCTTCATAGACAAAGTTATTAGATATCATATATTCTCTAATCTTTTCATTACTAACACCCTTAGGGATATTTTTTATTCGTTTTTTTATCATAATACCTCCTTGCAAGTGTTATAACATAGTCTAAAAATGATTGCAAAAAGGCAATTTTTAAAATTCATAAAAAATATGCTTTCAATTTAATATTTTCTCTAGGGGAATTTTAAATATTGATATCAAAAAATCTCTCAATTTACAAAATTCATACTTTTTTAAAAAATTTTCATCTCCTCCTTACTTCCATCTATTAATAAAGTCTCCCATCTATCTACAATGTATCACAATAGATAAATTATGTCAAGAAAAAAAGCAACTAATTTGTTGCTCATTCCACTATACCATTCATATTATCTGGCTCTCGCTAATTACCCAGTCATTAATTCTCCAAATTTTACCTTTATCCTATATTCTAATATTCATTTCTCTCACAAGTATAACCACTATTTTCTAAATCATTTTCAATAGAAGTTACACTTTCATCTAACTCATATTCAGGATAAAACCCTTCAAACTCACCAATATTAGTAGATATAAAATCTAAATCCAATTTCTTATAATCTATTACTTGTTCAGTTCTTTGTAACGCTGCACTTAAACTACAATCAGCACTCATACCAATCTCATTATCCTCTAATACAGTTTGTAAAGCTAAACAAGAGTCTTGTCTTTCTGTAAGTGTAGATGAATCAGTAGCATTATCAGAAAGTCTAGCTGTAGTAGTCATTGTACTTTTCTTTAGTTTATTCTTTTCATAATCAAATTCTATTTCATAACTATAATCTATATTATTAGTTTCATTACTCATAGTACAAGTCATCTTACCACTCTTTAACTGATTAGCCCCTGTCTTTTCATTCTTATAATCAGTAATAAACTGTGATATTTCAGGTAAAAAGAACACAAAAGCAAATAAGAATAATAAAAGTAATACTAAAAACACAGGATGTCCCTTCTTCTTTTCACCCGTAGTATTCTTCTCTAACTCTACAGAAGTTGGAACTTCTTCTTTATTAACATTACTATTATCATTATTAGTATTAGTAGTATCATTATCTACTTTAACCTCTTTTACCTCTTCATTATTATTAGGATTAACTACTTGTGGTTTATTATTATCAACTGGTGTACTTTCAACATCTTTCTTTTCATTATCATTCATAAATACACCCTCCTATTCTTCTTTAATTATAACAAAATTATTATTTATCGTAAACTATTTATTTTCTCTTGATAATCATCACTACCAATAACATAATTACCACTAACAATAATATCTACTAAACTTTTAATTTTCTTAACAACTCTATCATTAATACCACCATCTATACTTATTTTAAAGTTTAACTTATTATATTCTTTCTTTAAAACATTTAATTCTTTTAATTTTTTAGTAGTATTACTTATATACTTTTGTCCACTTCTTCCAGGAACAACACCCATAACTAATATTAAATCTATATAAGGTAGATAAGGAATAATCATACTAACATCATCATTAGGATTTAACACAATACCTGCTTTAATACCATAACTCTTAATTAATTTTAAATTACTAACTAAATCTTCTTTAGTATCTAAATGTATAGAAATATACTCTGTATTTAAACTAGCATAATCTTTAATAAAACTACTAGGAGCATCAACCATTAAATGAACATCTAATCTTTTATCAGTAAACTCATATATATGCTTCATCTCTTTAAAAGGTAAAGTCTTATTACTAACATATTTCCCATCCATAACATCTAAATGAATAAAATCAGTATCCGTATCATTAAGTAATTTTAATGTCTTAGGAATATCTTTACTACCTAAAAATGAAACACTAATCATTACCTTCCCTCCTCATAGAATTTTAAATAACTATTATAACGTGATTCTAATATTTCTTTATCTTTAACAGCCCTCTTAACTATACATTCCTCTTCTTTAGTATGAGAACAATCTTTAAAAGGACAACCATATAAGGAAAATTCTCTAAAAGAATTCTTTATATCTTCTTTTTTATAAGAAGAAAAATCCAAAGCAGAAAAACCTGGAGTATCCATAACTTTCCCATCTAAAAAAGGATATAAAGTAACATTTCTTGTCGTATGTCTACCTCTTCCTAAAGCAAGAGAAACCTCTCCTACTTCTAAATTAAAGCCTGGATTTAATTTATTTAAAAGAGTACTTTTCCCTGCACCAGTCTGTCCAACAAAGACATTAGTTTTATTTTTAATTAATTCTTTAATTTTATCTATATCTTGATTAGTAACAACCTTATATCCTAATTTCTCATAATATTTCATTAAGTTTTTAATTTCTTTATAAGTATCTTCTAAAACTAAATCTATTTTAGTAAGACAAATAACGACACTAACATTATGTAATTCCATTAAAGTAATAAGTCTATCTAAAAGTCCTAAAGAAAAATTAGGATTAACAAGACTAGTAACAATAAAAGCCTGATCTATATTACTAACCATAGGTCTATCAAAAGTATTTTTTCGCTCAAGTATTTCATCTATTACTAGTCTTTTCTCATCAAATAAAACATAATCCCCTACTTTAGGTATTAACTTATCTTTTCTAAATTTACCTCTTGGAACAGTATTATATTTAATACCATTAGATTCAACTATATGTCTATTACTACTTATCTTAACAATTTGTCCTTGCATATTACTCCTCTAAAGTACTATCACTACCACCAGTACCTCCACTATTATTATTATCTTGATTGTCATCACTTGGATCAGTATCACCAGTACCGCTATTATTGTTATTGTTGTTATTATTAGAAGTAGAAGCTCTACCTATAGTAATAGTAACACTATCATTATTTTTAACTGTAGAACCATTAGGACGAGACTGAGTAATAATTTTACCTACTTGGCTATTATCTGCTACATCTTGATAATTAGTAGTAACTGATACACAAGCATTATTAGCCCAACTAGTTACAACATCAGGAGTTTGTAAATACCAATCTGGGAAAGTAATATCTTCCAAAGTAGTTAAAATAATCTCATCTCCACTTTCTACTTCACTACCTTCATCAAGTGATTGAGAAATAACAAGATTTTGTCCAATTACAGAACAAGTAGTAGAATCTGGTGCAATCTGTTGTACTGTAACTTCAAGTCCCATATCTTCTAGAAGTTCCGTCGCTTCATTAACATCCATATTTATATAACTTTCAAGTGTATATGTCTTAGCCCCTGTTGATTTATATAAAGTTATACTAGTTCCTTCTTTTACTGTACTTCCACTTCTAGGATCTGTCCTAACAATTCTATTTTCCTTAACATCTTCACTACTAACTTCTTTTACTTTACTATTTACTTTAAGTCCAGCATCTTCCAATTCACTTGTCGCACGTTTTACAGTCATTCCACTAACATCAGGAACTTTAACATCAGATTCCGCTGTTAATGCTGGAATAATAAAGAAAACAGAAATCAATGCAAGAACAATAACCCCTGCTATTATAGATAATGCTATTATTAATTTATTAGATTTCTTAACCTTATCATCAGTTATAGGAGTAGCAAGAGCCTCATCATCACTAATCGGTTCCATTATCTTTGTAGTCTCATCTACTTCGTGTTCTGGATAAGGATATACATAAGGTTCTTCATTTATTCTATCATCATTTAATGCTGTTAATAAATCATTATGCATACTCTTAGCATCATCATATCTATTCTTAGGATTTTTAGCAGTTGATTTTAAAATTATGTTTTCTATACTTTGAGGAATATCATTATTTAATTTATGAACATCAGGTAATGGTTCTTTCATTTGTTTTAAAGCTATTTCAACAGCACTATCTCCTTTAAAAGGTAATTCTCCAGTTAATAACTCATAGAAAATAATTCCCATCGAATAAATATCACTTTTAATAGTAGTACCTTTACCTGCTGCTTGTTCAGGAGGTAAGTAATGAACTGATCCCATAACAGAATTAGTTTGTGTTAACTGAGTTGAATTTAAAGCCATAGCAATACCAAAATCTGTTATTTTAATCTGTCCATCATCCTGTATCATAATATTTTGTGGTTTTAAATCTCTATGAACAATATAAGAATCGTGAGCGTGAGCCATACCATCAGTTAATTGTAACATTATATCTATTGCTTCAGACAATGTAAGACTACCACGTTTTTTAAGTAACTGTTTTAATGTCTTACCTTCAACATATTCCATTACAATATAATAAAGTCCATCATCTTCTCCAACATCATACATTGCTACTATATTAGGATGAGAAAGACTTGATGCTGATAAAGCTTCACGTTGAAAACGTCTAACAAACTTCTCATCATTTGCTAAATCCCCTCTTAACACTTTAATAGCTACATTTCTATCAAGTATAGTATCATAAGCAAGATAAACATTAGCCATACCACCTTCGCCAATTGATTTAATTATTTCATAACGATCATTAATTCTTTGCCCCTTTGTAACCATTATTCTTCACCTTCTCCTAAAATTAAATATGCTACTGATATATTATCAGTTCCCCCTCTATTATTAGCCTTTCTTATCAACTTAATAACTTTATCTTCTATATCACCATCACTATTTAATACTTTTTCAATAGACTCTTCTTCAACCATATTAGTAAGTCCATCACTAGATAAAAGTATTGCATCTATCTCCATATCACAATCAAAGATATCTATATCTATTGGATCATTTGCACCCAAAGCTTTCATTAAAACATTTTTCTTAGGATGATCCTTCGCTTCTTCTTTAGTTAATTCTCCCGCTGACACTAATAAATTAACAAGTGTATGATCATAAGTAACTTTATGTAATTTACCTTCCTTCATAACAAAACCAGAAGAATCCCCTATATTACCAAATAAAATATAATCTTTAGTAACTATCGCTGTAACAAGAGTAGTCCCCATTCCTTTACTCTCTGGATGAGTTTTCTCGTGTCTAAAAATACTATCATTTATTTCATTAACACTATCTCTTAAAAAATTAACTGCATCTAACTTACTCATATTATGAAATTTTTCATTAAATTCCCGAGATAAATGAGTAATTGCAATAGATGAAGCTACTTCTCCTGCAGAATGTCCTCCCATTCCATCAGCAATTGCCATTAAAGTATCTCCATCACTATTATGCACTATTAATACGCTATCTTCATTATGATCTCTAATTTTACCTGCATCTGTTAAATAAAAAGATTTCATATATCCTCCTTCTTACTTCTAAGCTGTCCACAAGCAGCACTAATAGTACCACCAAATTCCCGCCTAATTGTAACTGTAATATTATTTTCTTTAAGTATATCATAAAACTTAGCAATTGTTAAAGGTTTACTTCGTTTATACTGTAAAGCATCTGTTTCATTATATGGTATTAAATTAACATATGAGTTTATTCCTTTTAATAAATGAACAAGCTCTATTGCATTATCAACACTATCATTAACACCATCTAACATTATATATTCAAAGGTAACTCTTCTATTAGTTTTTTCTAAATATACTTTAATAGAAGAAATCAACTCATCTAGAGGATATGCTTTAGATATAGGCATTATCTTATTTCTAATATAATCATTAGGAGCGTGTAAACTAATAGCAAGATTTACTTGATAAGGAAAATCACTAAATTCTAATATTTTTGGAACAATACCACAAGTTGAAACAGTAATATGACGAGCGCCTATATTTAATCCTTTAGAATGATTTATTATTTTAATAAATTTACATATATTATCATAATTATCAAAAGGTTCACCAATTCCCATAATAACAACGTGACTAACTCTAAGCCCACTTTCACTTTCTACTTTAAGTATTTGTTCTACCATTTCTCCTGTAGTTAAATTACGTACTTTCCTACGTCTACCAGACTCACAAAACTTACATCCCATATTACAACCAACTTGGCTAGAAATACAAAGACTATTACCATAATTATGATTCATTAAAACTGCTTCTATATGTTCAAAATCATTAAGTCTGAATAAATATTTCTTAACATCTTCTCCTCTTTCTACAGCAATTATATCTATATTAGAAATAATAAAATCTTTTTTTAATCTTTCTCTAACTTCTTTTTTTATATTACTAGCTTGATCAAAAGAAGTAATTCTTTTATCATAAAGCCAAGAAAAAACTTCTGTTGCATAAAACTTTTTATCATTATTATGTAAAAAGTATTCACTTAACTCTTCTATTGTCAAATCATAAATACTCATAACCCACCTCTACTAACAATTGTACTATACTTTTCAAAGAAATACATCAAAAAAATAATAATAAATCTATCAGTTTTGTAATGTTTAAAAGAAAGAAACAATTAAGCTTCTTTCTTTAGTTCTTCTAACTCTTCAATACTTAGTCCAGTACTTTCTGATACTAAATCAATAGATACTCCTTTTTTAAGAAGATTTTTAGCAATTTCTATTTTTTCTGCCTTAGCACCTTCTTCAAGTCCATCTGCTTTACCAGTATCATAACCATCATCATATCCCCAACTACGAGCGGTATTAATCATTCTTTTCTGCATTGCCTCATTATCATAGACTACTCCAAATTTATCATCAATCCCTAGTCTTTCTAATTCATCCACAATCTTTAATGCCTCCTTATCATCTCCTGCTATTT
>CALVJE010000008.1 GCA_944331725.1 uncultured Bacilli bacterium
TAAGAGTAGTGACAGAAAAAGGTACAATAATAAGTGAGAGTTCAACAGTTTTCCAAGTCTATAAGTATGATACAAAAATGGATGTTGATAATCCATATAATAACCAGACAGTAATGGAAGAGTTACGTTTTAGGGGCTGGGTAATGAGTGAAGATGAGAATCATAAAGTAAGAATATTGATAGATGGAAAAGAAATAGAAAATAGTTTAATAAAGAGAGTAGAAAGAAAAGATGTACTAGATGCGATAAAAGGATATGGAGGAAAAGAGAAGAATAAGACTCCAGGATATGAAGGAAGTGTAGATGTAAGTGATTTAAGTCTTGGGACACATCAATATAAAGTAGAAGTAGTATCAAATGAAGGAGTAGTAATAGGAGAAAAAGAGAGTACATTTATAGTAAAAAACTATGAAGGGAAAATATATATAGATAGCCCAGTAAGAAATGAGAAAGTAAAAACAGAGTTAAATTATCAAGGTTGGGCAATGAGTGATGATCCAAACAGCGAAGTAGAAATATATATAGATGGAGAAAAACAAGAAGACGTTCAAAGATATGAAAGAGAAGATGTATTAAATGCTATAAGTGGTTATGGAGGAAGAGAAGCGAATAAGAAACCTGGATTTAGAGGGACAATAGATGTAAGTGATTTAAAAGATGGAAGTCATACGATGGCAGTAAGAGTAGTGACAGAAAAAGGTACAATAATAAGTGAGAGTTCAACAGTTTTCCAAGTCTATAAGTATGATACAAAAGTAGAAATAGAAAGTTTTCCTAATGATAATTTATATAAAGAAAATTTATATATTAAAGGTTGGGTAATGAGTGAAGATGAGAATAATACTGTAAAAGTATTAATTGATGGAGTAGAAGTAGGAAATGTGAACAGAACAGCAAGAGAAGATGTATTAAATACTGTAAATGGTTATGGTGGAAGAGAAAAAAATAAAACACCTGGATTTGAACTTAATATGGATTATAATAGTTTAAAAGAGGGAACACATGATTTAGAAGTCAAGATAATTAGTCCTAAGACAGGAGAAATACTGTTTAATAAAAAAGAAAGTATATTTGTAAAAAAATATGATACTAAATTAGAAATTGATAGTCCATTAAAATATTCAACTAAAAAAACTACTATAGATATTCAAGGTTGGGTAATGAGTGAAGATGAAAATGGAAAATTAGAATTATATATAAATGATTCTAAGATTGATGATGCTCTAATAGAAAGATATGAAAGAGAAGATGTATTAAATGCTATAAGTGGTTATGGAGGAAGAGAAAAAAATAAAACACCTGGATTTAGAGCTACTATTGATTCTTCAGAAATGAAAGATGGTTTATATGAATTTGCAGTTAAATATATTTCAAGTGAAACTAATGAAATAGAGACTGTTAAAACTAATATGTTTTATCTTAAAAAGTATGATGGAATGCTTTATTTAGATTCACCGATTGCTAGTAATTTTAACAATTCTGTTAAAGTTATTGGATGGGGTATGTCAGAGTTAAAAGATTCATATATAAAGGTTTATATAGATAATCATGAGACTTCTACTGAAATTTTGAGGACAGAACGTTCTGATGTGTTAGAAGCTTATGGTGATGAATATGGAGGTGTAGAAATAAACCCATTACCAGGATTTGAAGGTGATGTTGACTTATCTTATGTAGGAGAAGGAGAGCATACAATACATATATATCTTTATACTAAGTTGAATGAATTAATAGCAAACACATCTAAAGAAATATATGTTTATAAGAATAAATTTTTAGGAATTGATGTCTCATCTCATAATACTATATTAGATTGGTCGATGGTAAAAAATAATGGTTATGATTATGCTATGATTAGAGCCGGAGTTAGAGGCTATGGTATTAATAGTCAAGGAATAGATGGAAATCTATTAGCAGATGAAGATTTTTATAATAATGTAAGGGGGGCTACTTCGGCAGGTATGAAAGTAGGGGCCTATGTTTTTTCACAAGCAATAAATGAACAGGAAGCAATTGAAGAAGCTAATCTTGTAATAAATATGGTAAATGCAGCTGGTGGTAAAAACACTTTTGCAATGCCAATTGTTTTTGATAGTGAATTTTCTAGTTGTAAAGTTAATGGAGTTAGATGTGGTAGAGCTGATGGTTTATCAAAAGAGCAAAGGACTAATATTGCCATTGCATTTCTTGAGACTGTTAGAAATGCCGGATATACTCCAATGATATATGCAAGTTCTAGTTTTCTTAAAAATCAACTTGATATGGGTAGACTAACAAATTATGAAGTCTGGGTTGCTCATTATGGTGTTTCTGCACCTTCCTATAATGGTTCTTATCAAATGTGGCAATTTACTTCTACTGGTAGTGTACCTGGTATTAGTGGTAATGTTGATTTAAACGAAATATATAAGCGGTACTGACTTATAAATTAAAGGACAAGTAGATTTTAAAGTTCTATTTGTCTTTATTTGTGAAAATTTAGTATCCATATTTTACTTCTTTAATTATATTTGATATAATTGTTTTGAGAAAGAGGAACAAAAATGAAAAATAAAGTGTGTGTTTATACCTGCATTACTGGTAATTATGATGATTTAAAAGATGTTGAAGTAGAAGAAGGAATAGATTATATTTGCTTTACAAATAATAAAACTATTTCTTCTAATACTTGGCAAGTCATTTATATTGATGATGGTAAACTATCTAATATTGAACTAGCCAGAAAAATAAAGATACTTGGGCATCCTATTATTAATAATTATGATATTTTATTATGGATGGACGGTGCTATTAAATTTAAAAAGAAAATAAAAGAATTTATTGAATTTTATTTGGGCTCTGATGATGTATTTGTTGCTTTTAAACATAGTAAAAGAAGTACTATAAAAGAAGAAGCAGAGGCATGTATAGCTCATAATAAAGAAAAACCTATAAGAACGAAAAGATTATTTGATTTTTATAAAAAAGAAGAATATCCTGATAATAATGGACTTATTGAAAGTACTGTATATATTAAAAGACCTAAAGAGAGAATAGTGCAAGAAACAATGAAATTATGGTTTTCTATGATTATTAATTATTCTACAAGGGATCAATTATCATTCAATTATTGTATTTATAAAACAAGTATGAAAGTAAAGTGGATTAATGATAGCGTTTTCTCTAATGAGTGGTTTTTATGGATTAGACATAATAGTGATATTTTTAATAATGAATATAAAATATATTTTGATTATGGCGATGGCTTTGAAGAAAAAAATAGTATAGAAAAAAGTTATGGGAATTTAGACGAAAAGAAAGAAATAGTTATTGATATCCCTCAGAAAGTAAAAAACATAAGAATTGATCCCACAGATTGTTATTTTATGCATTTAGAAAATATGAAAATTAGTGAAACGGATTTAAAGAATTGTTATTTTCAAAATATTATAATGATGGGAAAGGTTTATTGCTTTCTTAATGATGATCCATATATAGTTATAGGAAATAATAATTATAAAACTTTAAAAATAAATTTTGAATTGTATGAAAATGATGGTGAATTTAATAAAAAAATGATAAAAAAAATTAGTGCTTTATTAAACGATTATTCTGATAAAATAACAAGCCTAAATAAGAATTTAGAACAAAAAGATACAGAAATAGCTAAGTTAAATTGTGATATAAGAAAGATTTACGAAAGTACGAGTTGGAAAATAACTAAACCATTAAGGTGTTTGAAAGAGAAGGTGAAGTAAATGAAAAGTAGTAATATTGCTATTAAAGTAGAAAATATGACCAAATCATTTAAATTATTTTATGATAAACCTAATACTTTAAAAGAAAGATTGGTATTTTGGAATAGAAAAAAAGCAGATACTAGGACAGTTTTGGATAATATAAATATTGAAATAAAAAAGGGGGATACTGTTGCCTTAATAGGAACTAATGGTAGTGGTAAATCAACGCTATTAAAATTAATGACTAAAATAATTTATCCTACTTTTGGTAAAATTACGGTTAATGGTAAATTAACTTCATTATTAGAGCTTGGTGCCGGTTTCCATCCTGATTTTACTGGAAGAGAGAACATTTATTTTAATTCTTCTATTTTTGGATTAACTGCAGCTGAGATTGATAAAAGAGTTAATAATATTATAGAGTTTTCTGAATTAGAGGAATTTATCGATAGTCCTGTTAGGACTTACTCTTCTGGAATGTATATGCGTTTAGCATTTTCTATAGCAATTAATGTTGATGCAGATATTTTATTGATTGATGAAATATTAGCAGTTGGAGATCAACATTTTCAAGAAAAATGTTATAAAAAATTACAACAATTAAAAGATGATAAAAAAACTATTGTAATTGTTAGTCATAGTTTAGATTCAGTAAAGAAGCTTTGTGATAGAGCAATATGGCTATATGACGGTAAAATAAAAATGGATGGTAATACATCCGAAGTAATAGATGAATATTTAAAAAAATGTGGGTAGGTGTTTTATATGTTGAAAAATTTATATCAATATAGACAATTATTAAAAAGTAATGTACAAAAAGAAATAAGAGGTAAATATAAAGGTTCATTTTTAGGAGTACTTTGGTCTTTTGTCAATCCTTTATTGCAGGTTTTAGTTTATGCCTTAGTTTTTCCTTTTATAATGAAGAATACTCAGGAAAATTATGTTGTTTTTCTTATTATTGGAATACTTCCATGGACATGGTTTGTAACTTCCATTTCTCAAGGAACATCTTGTATATTAGCAAATGCAGGAATAATTAAGAAAGTTTATTTCCCTAGAGAAATATTACCTATTTCTGTAGTAACTAGTGGCTTAGTTAATTTTCTAATATCTTGTTTTATAATTGTTATATTCTTACTATTAAGTGGTATAGGATTTAGTATAAACTTGATATTTATTCCTATAATAATTATTATTCAATACATTTTATCCCTAGGAATTTTATTAATAACTAGTTCTATAAATGTTTATATACGTGATGCTGAATATATAATTAACTTTTTAGTTAATATGTTATTTTACGCTACACCTATTCTTTACTCACCTGAAATATTTGTTAATACACCAATTAATTTTATTTTTAAATTAAATCCGCTATCAGTAATAATAACAGCTTACAGAGATATATTTTTCTATAAAACATTACCAGACTTTCTTTCCTTGTTTGTCGTATTTATTTTAAGTTTATTAATTTTATTTATTGGTATCTTAATCTTTAGAAAACTTGAAAAAGGCTTTGCAGAGGAGGTTTAATATGAATAAATGTGATATTATAATTCCTATATACAATGCTTATGATTGTGTAATTGAGTGTATTGATTCAGTAATAAAGAATACAACTTTTGATGGCAATATATTGTATTTAATCGATGACAAAAGTCCTGATGATAGAATATTACCACTTTTAAAGAAATACCAAAAAAAATATAAGTTTATAAAAGTAATTGAAAATGAAGAAAATTTAGGATTTGTAGGTTCTGTTAATAAAGGAATGAAATTGTCTAAACATGATGTTGTTTTATTAAATAGTGATACTGAAGTAACACCACATTGGTTAGAAAAAATTATTAAATGTGCATATAGTGAAAAGCTGATTGCTACTGTAACACCATTATCTAATAATGCTACATTAGTTTCCATTCCTAATGGCTTACAAGCTAATGAATTACCTTTAGATATGACATTAAATGAATATAGTAATTTGGTAGAATTAAGTGCCTATAATAAAAACTTCCAATTACCAACAGCTCATGGCTTTTGTATGTTTATTAAACGAGAAGTATTAGATTTAGTTGGTTATTTTGATGAGGAAACATTTGGTAAAGGATATGGTGAAGAGAACGATTTTTCATTTAGATGTCTAGATTATGGTTATAAAAATATTCTTTGCGATAATACTATTATTTATCATAAAGAAAAACAATCATTTTCAGAAAAAAGAGATGAATTAATTAAACAAAATTTAAAGAAATTGCACGAAAGATATCCAATATATTCTAGGAGAATAGAACTTTGGTGTGAGAATTTTCCAATTAAGATGATTTGTGAAAATATAGATTATCAAATAGAACTTCATAATAGAAAGAA
Source organism: uncultured Bacilli bacterium (assembly GCA_944331725.1). The sequence goes on from CALVJE010000008.1 coordinate 6,090, forward strand.
CATTTTGATTTTAATACATGATTGGACTGATGTTAATAATAATGTTGGTGGTACTACTTTACATGTTTTAGACTTAATTAATTCAATGCGTAGCGATTATAATTTTCATATTTTGGCTCCGGCTAATGGTATATATATGTTGACCTCATATTTTAAAGATAAAGAGAAAGTTACAAAATTTCCAGCAGTAGAAAATTGTAATTTATTTGGATATTATAATAGTGAGTATAAAAAAATGATAGAAGATATTATTATTGGTTTTCGCATTGACTTTATTCATATTCATCATATGATAGGACATTTCTTTGATGTAATTGATGTTGCAGAACAGTACAAAGTAAAAAGAATGATTACTTTACATGATTTTTATTGTTTATGTCCAACGATTAACATGTTATATAAAATGGAAAAATATTGTCCTCGTCTAGAAGAAAAAAACTGTAAAGAATGCTTGGTTTATAAAACAGGATTAAAAAACGATGTAATTCCATTATGGCATAGACAGTGGAATGAATTTTTGAAAAAATTTGCTAAAATAGTTGTTCCATCTGTTAGTACTAAAGAAGAAATAAATAGTGTATATAGTGATATTAACATTGAGGTTATAGAACACGGAATAAATATTGAAAAGACTGATTATTTAAGTTCTATAGATGATAAAGATACATATAATGTTGCTTTTGTTGGGGTAATGAGTGTTCATAAAGGTGGAAAAATTTTATTAGATTTGCTTAATAAATCAACAGATAAAAAAATAGTATTTCATTTGTTTGGAACAACGGAGTTTGAAGAATTAGAACATAATAGAAAAAACTATATCTATCATGGCAAGTATAAAAGAGAAGAATTACCAAAATTATTAGCTGAAAACAATATTAATTTAGTTTGTTCATTTTCTATTTGGGCTGAAACATATTCATATACTCTTACAGAAGAAATAGCTAGTGGAGTTCCTGTTTTGAGTTTTGATGTTGGTGCTGTAGCTCAAAGATTGAAAGATTCTAAGTGTGGATATATAATTAAATTAGATAGTAATACTGATGAGATTTTGAAGAAAATAGAAGATATTTTTAATGACAGAAACGAATATCAAAAGATTATAAAAAATATAAAGAATTATAAAATTAAAAATGTTAAAGAAATGGCTGATGATTATAGAGAAATTTATAATATAACAGACAAAATAAATATTAATGAAAATAATGCAAATTATTTAAAAACTATTATTAGTGAAAATTATCAAGTTAAAGAATCTGTTAATAATGCTGAAACAGCTTGGATTTTAAATTCCTTAAAATGGAAAATTGTTTCTAAAATAAAGGTTCCAAATGTTGTTAAAAAAGTTGTGAAAAAAGTTATGAGGTGAAATGATGAAAATAGCAGGTGTAGTAGTTTTATATAATCCAGATAAGAATGTAAGGAAAAATATTGATTCTTATATTGATGATTTAGATATGTTATATGTTGTTGACAATAGTCCTGAACCTAATGATAATGCTAAATATTATAAGGGTAAAAAAATAAAGTATATTTCAAACCATGGAAATAAAGGTATTGCCTATGCTCTTAATGTTGGTGCTAAGGAGGCTATAAAAGAAAAAGCAGAATGGTTACTTACAATGGATCAAGATAGTTCCTTTAAAGATAATTCACTAAGTAGAATGATTACGTTTTTAAAAGAAATAAAAAATAATAGTTTTATTTGTGAAACTTTGTCTATAACATATGAAAAATTAGGAATTTTATCTACATTACAACGTACAGAATTTAATAGAAATAATGAAGAAAAAGGAATATCTTATCCTCTAGTGGTAATGACATCAGGAAATTTAATTAATTTAAAAGTTTATAAAGAAGTTGGGGGATTTAAGGATTGGTTATTTATTGATGCAGTTGATTTTGATTATTGCCTAAATGTTAGAAAACACAGATATGAGATAGTCCAGATGAGTACTGCTGAATTGATACATAATTTAGGTAATGTTGAAAAACATGTTTTGTTAGGTAAAACAATGTTTGCAACTAATCATAATGCTAATAGAAGATATTATATTACTAGAAATAGACATTATTTGTATGATTTATATCATAATGACTTCGAAGATTATTGCAAATTAGAAGTAAGTAGAACAAAAAAAGAGCTAATTAAGATATTGCTTTTTGAAAAGAATAAGTTTGCTAAGATTAAAGCTATATATATTGGTTATAGAGACTATAAAAAAGGAATTAAAGGAGAAAAAGTATGGAAAGATACAAAAAGAAAACATTAACACTAGTAATTTTGTTCTTTTTTGCTGTTTTAAGTTTTGAATTTCTTTTTTGTAATGCAACATTTATAGGTAGTATTTTAAAATTTGATTTTGATTTTTCTCTATATACATTTTCTTGGGCTAGAATCTTTCTATATGTGTTATTTTTTATAATATTTTATTTTATTAAAGATAAAATAATCAGTAATAGAATTGCTTATGAGGAAAGTATAAAAAATAAAAAAATTAATTTTACAAAAGTACTACTAGGTTCAATTTTTATTTTAACAATAATTATTACTTTGATTTTAGTTTTTATAATAGATATAACAATTATGTCAGTAGGTATTATTTTATTAGTTTTAATTTATTTATTATTTCTGTATTTACTTCATAGTAATAATTACAAATTAAATATATTATTGGTTTGTAGTTTATGTTTTATTTATGCGATTAGCACAATTTCTATACATCCAATTGATGAAATGATACATTTTTCAAGTGCTTATAATATTTCACAAGGTAATTTTGATTTTAATAAGTCCTATAGTGATAGTAATTTAGATAAAATAAATGGTTGGGGAAATTTTAATAGCAATAAAGATTTACATGTTCATTATGATAAAGATAAATATCGTGTAAAAGAAAAGACTGAAAGATGGCCTTCAGATGCAAGTAAATTTTTATATATTCCATCTGCTACAGGTATTTTTATAAGTCAATTATTAGATGGTACTATAATGGATACATTTTATTTTGGAAGAATTTTTAATGCTATAGTATTAATGATAGGTATATCCATTTTATTGAAAGTAATACCATTTAAAATTAATTGCTTTATAGCAGTTATAACAACTCCTTTTTTCCTTTTACTTGGAAGTACATATAATGTAGATGGCATAGGAGTAATTTCTATTTTAATATTTATTTCATACGTTTTAAAATTATATTCTAATAAAAAGCTTAAGTATTTAACTAAAAAGAATATATTATATTTATTGATATTAATGTTTATAATTATATTGTATAAAGATGCTAGTTATTTTTTGGTGTTTGGGTTATTATTTTTACTTAGAAAAAAAATCTCTAAGAAATATATATATATATTAATACCAATTTTTATAATTATAGGATATCTTATTTATTGGCAAATGGCTCCTCAAAGTATTAATTCTGGTGATACTCGAGGTGGAGATACTAATATGTTGGAACAGCTAAGTTTTTTACTTAGTTCGCCTCTAGTTTTTTGCAAAGTATATTTGATGCATACATTAAATACATTTTTCAGCCCAGAATTTTATGGTGAATTAAATAATGCTAGATTTTTTGGAGAATTTTCAAATTATTTAATTTTAATATATCTATTTTATTTATTATATATGGGATTTAGTTCTGATGATAAATCTTTAAGTATAAAAGAAAAAGTATGTATTTTTATTATTGCTGGATTAATATTTTATTTTACTTCAACAGGGTTGTATTTATCATATACTCCTGTAGGAAACTATATTATTAAAGGTTATCAAGCAAGATATGTATGGCCAATTATACCATTACTTTTAATGTTATTAAGTAATAAAAGAGTAAAAGTATCTAATAGTTATAAATTTAGTTTTAATTTTTCTTTAATTATAACATTCTTATTTTTATATAGTTTCCTATATTATCAAATAGTAATTTAAAAATATATTCTTGATTAGTAATATAATAATGTTGTATTCTTAATATAAGAAAGTTGCAGGAAAGAAGTGTGTGTGTATGAAAAAAATCCTATTAATTATTCCAGCTTATAACGAAGAAGATAATATATTAAAGATATATAATTCTATAAAAGAGTTTAATAAAAATAATAAAACTAATTATGATGTTATTGTTATTAATGATGGCTCTAAAGATAAGACTGGAGAAATTTTAGATAAAGAAAAAATTCCTCATGTTGATTTAATACATAATTTGGGAATTGGAGGAGCTGTTCAAACAGGTTATAAATATGCTTTTTATAATAATTATGATATAGCTATTCAGTTTGATGGAGATGGGCAACACGATATTAACTATGTTTCTAAACTAATAGATCCAATTTTGAAAAATAAAGCAGATTTTGTTATAGGTAGTCGTTTTATTGATAATACTAGTACTTTTAAGACTTCGTTTAGTAGAAGAATTGGTATTAGAATTATTTCTTCATTTATTCATCTATTTGCTAAAATTAAAGTTTATGATACTACTAGTGGATTTAGAGCTTGTAATAAAGAAATAATTAATCTATTTGCTACTTCTTATCCATTAGAGTATCCTGAACCTATAACAACTGTTGAACTTGTTAAAAGAGGCTATAGAATAAAAGAAGTTGGTGTTAATATGAATGAAAGGCAGGGTGGTGTTTCTTCCATTCATGCTTGGAAAAATGCCTATTATATGCTTAATGTTTGCTTGTCTATTATAGTTGCTAGTACTAGGAGGTATAAGTAATGAATGATAAATTAATTATAACTGTTGTTATTTTTGCTCTTGTTTTATTTTTCTTTGTCTTCCAATTATTAAGAAAAGGAAGAATCCCTGTTAAATATGCATTAGTATGGCTTTTTGCTGTTATTATTATTTTTATAACTTCAATTATTCCTGATTTAATGGAAAATTTAGCTAAAATGTTAGGATTTGAACTTTTATCTAATATGGTGTTATGTATATTTATAACAGTCTTAATATTTGTAACAATTATCTTAACTGTTATGATGGCTGGCCAAAAAAAGAAAACTACACTTTTAATTCAAGAGCTTTCTATCCTTAAGGCTGAACTAGAAAAAAAGAAATAGAAGTAAATGAGGTGATGTAATGAAGAGTAATAAAAATAAAGACTTTATTTGGAATCTTTTAGGTTTAACAATCAATTCATTTAATTCTTTTTTCTTTTTAATTGTTGTAAATAGAATAAATGGTAGTGAAAGTGGTGGAGTTTTTACTTATGCTTATTCGCTAATCTGTTTATTTTATATGATTGGTATTTTCTATACAAGAACATATCAAGTTTCCGATACTTCTAATAAATATACTAACAAAGAGTATATCTGTAGTAGAGCATTTAGTTGTTTTGCAATGCTGTTAGTAACTATTATTTCATTATTAATATTTAGATATGATTATTTTAAAACAACTATAATAATTTTATTATGTCTATATCGTTTAGTAGAAGCTTTTGCAGATGTATTTTTAGGTATTTTGCAAAAAGAAGGATTTTTATATAAAGCCGGTTTTTCACTCTTTGTAAAAGGAATAGTTGGACTTATAGTATTTATATTAGTTGATTACTTTGCAAAAAATCTAATAATTTCTTGTATTTCTATTGTTTTAGTAAATATAATAGTATTTTTAATATATGATTTACATAATACAAAAAAATATATAGAAAAATCATTTAGATTAAAAAATGCCTTTTCAATATTAAAGACAAGTTTTCCTGTTTTTATCTTTACATTTTTAAATATATATTTAGTTAATGCTTCAAAATATATATTAGATATATTTGATAGTGCAAGCATTCAAAATGTATATGGAATTATTTTAATGCCTGGTACTGTTTTAAGCTTATGTGCTCAATATATTTTAAATCCTTATATTGTCCCATTAACTAATTTATATAAAGATAAAAAGTTTAAAGAATATGATAAATCAATATTTAAAATAATAGCAATAATATTTATTTTAGGTATAGCTTGTGAATTTGTAGTTGCAATTATTGGTATACCTTTGTTAAACTTAGTTTATGGAATAGATTTGTCAGCTTATAAAATAGAATTATTAGTAATTATATTTGGCTCTATTTTCGTAGCTTTAATTGCTGTTATATCATCTGGCTTAACTATTATTAAAAAGAATTATATTCAAGTATATATATATATTGCTAATTGTATTTTAACAACTATAATAGCAGTATTACTTATAAATAAGTTTTCTATAATGGGAGCTTCACTTACGTATACAATTTCTATGATTATACAGTTTTGTAGTTCTTATTTATTTTATAAAAATTATATTAATGGAGGTATTGATAATGAAGGAAGTAATAAGAAGAGTATTAGAAGAGGAAAAAGAAAACTTAGAGGCGCTATCTAAAAATGACTTTGAAGATAAAATTATAGATATGTCTAATATCATAATTAACTCTTTAGAGAATGATGGCAAGATTTTAATTGCAGGAAATGGTGGTAGTGCTGCAGATGCTCAACATTTTGCAGCAGAAATTGTAGGAAGGTTTGTATTAGAAAGAAGTGGTTATCCTGCTATTGCTTTAACAACTGATACTTCAATTTTAACTGCTGTTGCTAATGATTATGGTTATGATAAAGTTTTTTCAAGACAAGTAGAGGCTTTAGGTAATAAGAATGATGTTTTTATTGGTATTTCTACTAGTGGAAATTCTAAAAATATTATAGAAGCGATTAAGGAAGCTAAAAATAAAGGAATGACTGTTTTAGGGTTAGTAGGTAAAGATGGGGGACTTATGAAAGATATTTGTGATGTTTGCTTAGTATTTAACTATAAAGATACTGCTAGAGTTCAAGAACATCATATTATGTCAATACATATTATTTGTGAAATAGTAGAAAGAAGTTTAAAAGATTATTATGAAAAACAATAAAACTTATATTCCATCTTTATTCAGTAAATTAACTAATTTAACACAAAAATATTCTTTATTTAGAAAAATGAAAGCTTTGGTGTATTATAGTGATGCAGTATTATCTTTATTTATTAAAAAGCCTAAGTATAAACATTCCAAAAAAAAGAAAGTCTTAATAATATATAATTTAGCATTTGGTGATGGGGTTATTTTTAGGTGTTCTCTTATTTATCTTAGAAAAATATATCCTAAAAATAAATATGATATTACTCTTATCTGTCAAAAGGGTATAGACAAATTATATGATGAGGATGATATTTTTGATAAGATAATTGCTATAGATTGTAATAAAGCCACAGTTAATTTGAAAGAAAGAATTAAAAATTTTAAGATTATTAGAGAAAATTATTATGATATTATAATTGATCCTGTTGGTATATTTGAATATACTACTAATGTTTTATATACAAGAATTGCTGTTGGTAATAAAAAGATTGGTTATATAGATAATAATTCTAAAGTTTATATTAGTAAAAGGAAGATTAAGAAAATATATAATAGAATTATAGAACTTGATAAGAAAGATGTTTCACTTCTTGAGTATTATAATATTTTCTTTAATAAGTTAGCAGGTAAAGAGAATAAAATACCATTAGGATTTCAGAAACTAAAGACAACACCTACAAAGTTAGAGCTTCCAAAAAATTATTTTATAATCTTTCCTAGTGCTAGTATTGGGCTTAAAAGATGGCCGATTAATCGTTTTGCAGAACTAGCGAAAAAAGTTTATCAAAAAACTAATATGACATTAGTATTAGTAGGAACACAAACTGATTTAGAAGCGATAAATGAGTTAGTAGAACAACTTGATTCTTCTATTCCTTATTTAAACTTAGTATTGAAGACTAGTTTAAATGATTATATAGATATAATTAAGAAAGCAAAGTTAGTAATTACTAACGATACAAGTGCTTATCATATCGCTGTTATTGAAGAAGTGAACTGTGCTCTTATTGCAGGTGCTTACACTTATGATAGATATGCTTTATATAATTTCCCTAATAAAGAGAAATATAAAAGACCATGTGTTATTGTAAAAGATAAAAGTTGTAAAAATTGTAATAATAGATGTCCATATTTAAATAAAGATGATCAAACTTGGCCATGTCTTAATGAAATTACAGTTAATTATGCTTTTAAGAAAATTGAGAAATTACTTGATGAAAATAATTAATATATTTAGAAAGGAAAAGACGTATGGATATAGAAAAATTAGAAGAAGTTAAAGATGTTAAGATTTTAGTATTTGGAGATTATATAGTAGATAAATATATTTTTGGTAGTGTTAAAAGAATTTCTCCTGAGGCTCCTGTTCCTGTTATTAACTATGAAAAGAGCCAAGTTAAACTTGGAGGAGCAGGGAATGTTATAAATAACTTAATTTCATTAGGTGCAAAAGTTAGGGCTATTGGATGTACTGGTTATGATGAAGCAGGTAACTTTATTTATAATACATTTTTAGATAAGGGAGTTGATACAACTTTTTTTAAACAATATCCAGAGATTAAAACTATTCAAAAGATAAGAGTTGTTTCAAAGACTCATCAATTTATGCGCATTGATGAAGAAGAAGTAAAATCTTTACCTGATTTATATTATCTTTATTTAAAAGAAAATATAGAAAACATTTTAGAAGGTATTAATGCTATTATTATTTCTGATTATGCTAAAGGATCAATAAATAAAGAATATGCTAGTTTAATTATTGAAAATGCTAAGAAAAAAAATATTCCTGTTATAGTTGATCCTAAAGGAAATGACTATAGTAAATATAGGGGTGCTACTTTATGTACACCAAACATGAAAGAGTTTATGGAAGCAGTGAAAGTTCCTGTTAAGAGTGAAGAAGATATTCTTAAAGAGGGTGTCAAACTTGCTAAAGATTTAAATTTAAAATATTTGATTGTTACTAGATCTGAAAAAGGTTTAAGTCTAATAGAAAACGATAGTAAAAGAGATTTTCCAGCTCAGGCAAAAGAAGTTATTGATGTTTCAGGAGCAGGGGATACTGTTATATCAACGATAGGAATATTACAGGCTCTTAATTTTGATATTGATGAAACATGTGTACTTGCTAATCTAGCAGCATCTGTTGTTATTTCTAAATTTGGTACAAGTACTTTGACTATGGATGAATTAATTTCTAAACAGTTAGATGATACTAATTTTAAATTATTAGATGTTTCTACTATTAAAAACGTTGCAGATGAATTAAAACAAAAAGATAAAAGAATCGTTTTCACTAATGGTTGTTTTGATTTATTACATGCAGGACATATCTCATCATTTGAACAAGCTAAAAAGATGGGAGATATATTAATAGTTGCCGTTAATAGTGATAAATCTGTTAAAGATAATAAAGGAGATTTAAGACCAATAATATCTGAAAAAGATAGAATAAAAATGCTTTGTTCTCTAGAAGTTATAGATTATGTTGTTTTAATGGATGATAAGACTCCAGAAAGATTAATTAGTTTAATTCAACCAGATATTTGTGTTAAAGGTGATGATTGGAAAGGTAAAAAGATACCTGAGAAGAAAATTATAGATTCATATGGTGGTGAATTAAAGTTCATTGAACTAAAAAAGAATTTATCTACTACTAAAATTATAGAAAGAATTTTAAAAGTATATGAAAAAAAATAAAGCAGTGTTTTTAGATAGAGATGGTACTATTAATTATGACTATGGATATGTTTATGAGAAAAATAAATTAAAGTTTTTGCCTGGTGTTATTTCATCTTTAAAAAGATTAAGTGAAGCTGGTTATCTTTTAATTATTATTACTAATCAATCTGGTATTGGAAGAGGTTATTTTACATTAGATGAATATAATGAATTTAATAATTATATGCTAAAACAGCTAGAAGAAAAGGGAGTGAATATTACTAAAGTTTATTATTGTCCTCATACTGATTTAGATAATTGTGGTTGTAGGAAACCTAATTTAGGTTTGTTTTATCAAGCGATAGAAGAATATAATATAGACTTAGATAAGTCTTATGCTATTGGTGATAATGAAAGAGATCTTGCTATTTGCATGAATTCACCAATCTGTGGTATACTTCTAAATAAGGATAGTAAAAAGTATATAAGTAAAAAAGATCTAAAAGATGCAACAGACTTTATATTATCCTAAAATTATTTTTAGGGGGCAATATAATGAAAATAAGAGAGTCTAATTATGAATTGCTTCGTATAATTTCTATGTTCTTTATTATAGTATGGCATGTTATTATCCATAGTGGACTTGAAGTAAATTCAACAGGAGCAACTAATTTCTTTATAAATATGTTATTATTTTTATCAATGTTTCATGTTAGTGTATTTATGATTATAACAGGGTATTATCAAAGTAAGTCAAAGTTTAAACTAAGGAAGTTTCTATCTTTACTATTAGAGATTGGCTTCTATAATTTTGTTATAAATACATTCTTTTATATAACAGGTATAGTAGAATATACCAATGTTGAATATTTAAAAAGTATATTATTTTATAATTTTAGTGCTTTATGGTATATTCAGTGCTATATAATCGTCTACTTATTAAGTCCATTTCTTAATAGATTTATAGCAAGTGTTGATAGAGTTACATTAAAAAAGTTAATAATAGTCTTACTATTTTGTTTTTCAATTTTTCCATTTTTATCTAGTAGTCTAACATTTGATACTAATGGTTTTACGGTATATCAATATGTTACCCTATATTTTGTTGGAGCTTATATTAGAAAATACAATTTGAATAGTGACTTTTTAAAGCGTTTTAATAAAAGTCAAAAACAATTAATATATCTTAGTATTTTTGTAGTTTCTTGGTTATCTAATGTAATGTTATATTATTTTGCTAATTACTTAACTCAATTAGATAGTAATATTTTAAATTATATAGGTAATAGTTTAGTTGTATATAAATATTATTATAGTAATCCTTTAGTAATTATTCAATCTATAAGTTTATTTATGCTTTTTGGAACTTTTAAATTTACTAATAGGTTTATTAATTATATTGCCTCTTTAGTATTGGGAATTTATATTATTCATGAAACAGATGTTATTAAAAATAATCTTTATAATTGGCTTAACTTAAGTGTAGATATAGAGTCTGGAAAAATTATTATTATCAAAATTATATTATTTACTATCATTATATTTGTCGTTTGTGTATTAATAGAGATAGTTAGAAAATTGATTTTTAAACTTATTTATAAAATTAAAACAGTTAGGTCTATAGATGGAAAGGTTGTTAATTTTATAGATAATCTTATGAAGGTCAATTAGAATTTTAAGAAAGGAAGTATATACTAAACTTTTAGAATAGTGTAGAAAAATGGTATTATGAAGCATGTTTTTGTGGTTTTGGCTTATAAAGAGTCCGATAAACTAGAATCTTGCATTAAATCAGTTTTGAATCAAAGTGTAAAAACGAATGTAGTAATTGCTACTTCAACGCCTAATGATTATATAAGTAATATAGCAAAAAAATATAAATTAAAAGTTCTTAAAAATAAAGAATCAAAAGGTATAGGTTATGATTTTGATTTTGCTTCTAATTGCGTTAAAGCAGATTTAGTTACTATCGCTCATCAAGATGATATTTATGAATATAATTATGCTAAATCAGTGATTAATGCTTATGATAAGTGTGAAGATTCTGTTATAATATTTACTGATTATTTTGAATTAAAGAATGAAGTTAAAGAGATGACTAATTTAAATCTTAAAATTAAGAGAATCTTGTTGTTTCCTTTGCAGTTTAAAATTTTAAATAAATATAAATTTTTTAAACGGGGAGCATTAAGGTTTGGATGTGCGATATGTTGTCCTGCAGTTACGTTTGTTACTGAAAATGTTCCTAAAGAGAAGTTTAAAAGTGATATGAAAGCTGATATAGATTGGCTTGCTTGGGAGAAATTATCAAAACTTAAAGGTAGATTTATTTATATACCTAAAAAAAATATGGGGCATAGAATACATGAAGAGTCTACCACTACTGAAATAATAAAAGAACATACTAGGACTAAAGAAGATTT
>CALVJE010000009.1 GCA_944331725.1 uncultured Bacilli bacterium
ACTCCTAATGTAACTGTTACACTACTACTAGATCCATTCTTTACTCTTATCTTATATGTATTACTACTACCTGCACTACCACTAGCATTTAAATTAGAACCAACTGCAGCCATTGGCGTATTTATTCCATCTCCTGTTTTATATCCTGCTTCTACTCCACTAGGTAGGCTACCTACATAATAGAAATTAAATCTTGCTGTTCTATTATTAGGATTAGATAAAGTAACAGTAAATTCTTTAGTCTCTCCTGCTCCTACTGTTAACTTATTACCATCAGTTCCATCTACAGTAAGTTTATAAGTTAAATTACCAGTTACTATACTAATAGCATTACCCTTTTCCTTACTTACTGTAAACATAGCATAAGAAAAATAACTTCCAATTAATACTAAACAAATAAGACTTACTAAAACTATATAAGATTTAGATATATCTGCTTTCATAAAGTTTTTAATTTTATATTTCATAGACTCACCTTATCCTTATATAAAAATAATAACACAAATTGTGTTATTATTAAAGAATTTTTCTATTCAAAATAGTCAATTAACATTGCTTTTTTTACACGATTTAAAGTATCACTAGCTTTCTTTTCTGCTTTAGATGTTCCTTCTTTTAAGATATAATAAACTAAATCAATATTCTCTTCATAATACTTTCTTTTTTCTCTTATAGGAGTTAGAGTATCTTCTATTACATCATATAAGAAGTTTTTAATCTTAACATCTCCTAAACCACCTTTTTCATAATGAGCTTTTAATTCATCTAGATTTTTATAAAGAGGTAAATACTTCTTAAAATGTTCATCCGTACATAAAGCTTCTAAATAAATAAACACTGTATTATTCTTAGTATCACCAGGATCTTCTACTCTAATATGATTAGGATCAGTATACATTCCCATAACTTTCTTTTTAACAGTCTTGCTATCATCTTTTAAATATATACAATTACCTAAACTCTTACTCATCTTAGCTTTTCCATCAGTACCAGGTAATCTTCTACAAACTTCATTATCAGGTATTAATGCTTTAGGTTCTACTAAAGTTTCTCCATATATATTATTAAAACTTCTAACTATCTCTCTAGCTTGTTCTAACATAGGTAGTTGATCATCACCAACAGGAACAACAGTAGCATCAAAAGCAGTTATATCTGCTGTTTGACTAATAGGATAACTTAAAAATCCCATAGGAATACTATTACCAAAATTCTTTTGTTTAATTTCTGCTTTTACAGTAGGATTTCTCTCTAATCTTGATAATGTTACTAAATTCATATAATACATAGTAAGTTCACATAACTCTGGTATCATACTTTGAATAAATATTGTTACTTTATTTGGATCAATTCCAACAGATAAATAATCAAGTGCAACTTCTACTACATTATCTCTAACTTTTTTAGGATTATTAAAGTTATCAGTTAAAGCTTGGGTATCTGCAATAAATACATACATCTCATCAAAATTTCCTTCTTCTTGTAATTTAACTCGTGTTTTAAGTGATCCAACATAATGCCCTAAATGTAAATTACCTGTAGGTCTATCACCTGTTAATATAATCTTCTTCATATTATCACCTCTTGCCTTTTTAATTTTATCATTAATTACATAATGTTTCAACTTCCAACATAATATTTATTAGGTGATACTATGAATTATTTAAAAAAATTAGGTAAAATAATAATTACTACTTTATTAAGTATAATTATATTAGGTTTTATTTTAACTATACTTTATTATTTTGATATTATTAATAATAATATCTATAATATTATGAAAATGGTTATAGTCTTATTATCTTTATTTATTAATGCTTTCTTCTTAGGTAAGAATTCTACTAAATATGGTCTTGTCGAAGGATTAAAACTAGGAGCGATTATTATAATTATTATGTTTATTATGAAGATATTTACTAATTCGTCTTTTGATATTAGAACTATTATTTATAGTATTATTATACTTTTAACTACTTCTATTGGTTCTGTTATTGGTATTAACAAAAAAGAGATAACTAATTAATTATTAATTACCTCTTCTAAGTATTTTATCTCTTTTTTAGTTTCTCTTATTTTATTTTTTAAAGACTTAGGTAAAGCTTCTAATAAAGCTTTTTTTGTCTTTAGTAAATTATTATAATATTCTTTAGTTAAATTATCTTTTTTTAAGCTAAGTACAGGCCCTAAAAATAGTTTTTTATAAGAGTAATACTTTCTTCCTTTAGTAAATACTAATATTTCATAAATAATATTATTTTCTTTTACTAATTTTTCATTACTAATATGATAACCTAACTTAGTTAATTTTCTTTTAACAGCAATAGAATAGTTATTAGGTGATAAGATAAATGTTTTAATATTTTTTAAATACTTTCTATTATCATCTATTATTTTATTAATATTAAGTCCACCCATACCTGATATAGTAACAGTATCTATTCCCTCTTCATAAGAGTTTAATCCTTCCGCTTCAATTAATTTAACTTTATTTTCTACTTTATAAAACTTAACATTTTCTAAAGCTTTCTTTAAAGGACCACTTTTATTATCACTAGCGACTACTTTACTTATGTTTTTTTCTCGAACTAGATAAATAGACAAAAGAGCGTGATCACATCCAATATCTAAAGGATATGAATAAAGGGGAACTAAATCCCCTATTGTTTTTAATCTATTATTTATTTTCATCTAATCAGTTAAAAAATCCTTAAGTTTTCTTGATCTAGATGGATGTCTTAACTTTCTTAAAGCTTTCGCTTCTATTTGTCTAATACGCTCTCTTGTTACTCCAAAGATTTGTCCAACTTCTTCTAGAGTTCTACATTGTCCATCATCAAGACCAAATCTAAGTCTTAATACTTTCTCTTCTCTATCAGTTAATGTTAAAAGAACACTAGCTAACTCTTCTTTTAACATCTCTTCAGTAGTATATTCTTCTGGTCCAATAGTTCTCTCATCTTTAATAAAATCTCCTAAATGAGAATCATCCTCTTCACCAATAGGTGTTTCTAAAGCGACTGGATCTTGACTTATTTTATATACTTCTCTTACCTTCTCAACAGGCATTTCTAATTTTTCTGCTATCTCATCATCCGTTGGTTCTCTATTTAATTCTTGAGTAAGTTGTCTTTGAATCCTAGCAAGCTTATTAATAGTTTCTACCATATGAACAGGTACTCTTATAGTTCTAGCTTGATCTGCTATCGCTCTAGTTATTGCTTGTCTTATCCACCAAGTTGCATAAGTAGAGAATTTATATCCTTTAGTAGGATCAAACTTCTCAACTGCTTTCATAAGCCCTATATTTCCTTCTTGAATTAAATCTAAGAAAAGCATACCACGACCTACATAACGTTTTGCAATAGATACTACTAAACGAAGGTTAGACTCTGCTAATATTCTTTTCGCTTCTTCATCACCTTCAACAGCTCTTTCAGCATATTCAAACTCTTCATCACTGTTTAACAAAGGTATTCTACCTATCTCTTTCAAATACATTCTAACAGGATCATTTATTTTAACATCTTTTGATAGTGTTAAATCTTCTGTTTTAGTATGTTCAGTAATCTCTTCACCATTAGCATCATCACTACCATCATCACTAACGATATCTATTCCTTCAGCGACTAAAGCATTATATAAATCATCTAAGCTATCACTATCTATTTCAAGTCCTTTTAATTCATCTGCTAATTGTTCATAAGTAATAAAACCTTGATTTTTACCTAACTTAATTAATTTAGCTTTTCGCTCTTCCATTGTCTTTATTTCTTCTACCATTATCATTTCTCCCCTATTCTTAGTTTTCTAATCTCTTCTGCATATTTAATCTGTAATGTTTGATCTGTTGTTTCTTTAATTTTAGTCTCTAATCTTTTAATTGCATTAGTTAAGTTGTATTCTCTAATCACATTAACATAATCATATAACTCTTCATCATTAATATCAGGTTTTAAGTCTAATACTAATACTTCATTTAAGAGATTAATTAACTCTTGCTTATCTGTTAAATAAGTATAAAAGTCAGCTTCATTAATAAATCCATATTTATGATAAAAATAAACAATCTCACAATACAAGGCTCTTAAAGCTTCAGTAGGAAAAACTAAATTTTCACGCTCTACTTTATCAATTACTAGGGAATTATTTAACATATAATAGATAATAGATAGACTGGCTTTTTGATACTTATCTTTTTTAACTTTAGGTGTTAGTTTCAAAGGAGAAAGAATCTCATCAGGCTGTTTATTTATTTTAGAATTCTTTAACTCCTGAAAACTTTTTTCTAGGGTATTATACCCTATTTCAAACTTTTTTGCAAGGTCTTTTAATATTATTTCTACTCTAATAGTATCTTTTATCTTAACTGTTTCTTCTAAAACATCGTGAATATAATTAGCTTTATCTTCACTACTTAAGAAATTATAGTTATTACTAAGTGCTTTTATCTTAAAGTCACTAAAGTATATAGCATTGTTTATTAAGGAAAGAAATGCTTCCTTACCATTTTTTAAAATATAAGTATCAGGATCATCTCCATCAGTTAATTCAATTACTTTTACTTCTATATTTTCTAAAGAAAAAGCTTCTCCTGCAGAAAGTGTCGCTTTAATACCAGCATCATCACCATCAAAGCATAAGATTATATTATTAGATAGACGTCTTATATCTTTAATATGATCACTTGTAAGAGCTGTACCCATAGTAGCGACTGTATTTTTAACACCTATAGTAGATGCTCTTATAATATCCATAAAACCTTCCATAATTATTATTGATTTAGAAGTTCTTGAAGCTTCTTTAGCGATATGATAATGATATAAGAGTTTACCTTTTTTAAATAGTTCTGTTTCTTTAGTATTAAGATATTTATTCTGTTTACTATTATTAATAATACGTCCACTAAAACCTATTACTTTACCAGATAAATCGTGTAATGGAAACATTAAACGGTTATGATAAATATCATAGTCATTAGTAGTAAGTCCTATTTTATTTAATAAATCTAAAGAATAACCTTTCTTAGTTAAAAGAGTTGTTAGACTACTACGCTCTCCTAATGAATAACCAATTTCAAACTCTTTAATAGTCTGTTCATCAATACTTCTTTGTTTTAAGTATTCTCTAGCAGGAAGACCTTCTTTACTCATTAAATTATTTTGATAAAACTTATTAGCAAGATCATAGATATTATACCAATCATCATATTTAGTAGATATCTTTTTAGGTTTAAAACCTTTTAAAGTAATACCAAGTCGTGTTGCTAAGTCACTTATTACTTGATTAAATTCTTTATGTTCATAATTCATTAAAAAGGTAAAAACATTCCCTGTCGCGTGACAAGAAAAACAAGTGTATATTTGTTTTTCTCTTGATACACTCATAGAAGGATTAGTATCATCGTGAAAAGGACAAACACCAAAATAATTCTTACCCCTTTTTTCTAGAGGGATTTTTTCACCAATTATATCAACAATATCAGTTTTACGTCTAATTTCATTTACAATATCTTGATTATTCACGAATATCCCTCCTAACAATTTCAAATATTAGTTTATCACAAGAGAAAAGAAAATTCTATCAATTGATAGAACTTTCTAATCATTTTCATCCGGAATAATTTATTGCTCGCACCATCCGGGAGCGAGAACATTTTCATATATGTAAGTAAAATTACTTACTTTAATATTATATGAAACATCTTTAATACATTTATATATACCACAAAAGAAATATCTTGTAAAGCGACTAAATTTAAGTATAATAGTTAAAAAGGAGGTACTACTATGCTTGATACTATTATACAACATAAAATTGCAAAAGATGAAAATACTATTTTTAATTTACTAGTTATAGCAAATGAGAGGGATTTAACAGAGAAAGAAAAAACTAAATTTTTAAAAGTGATGGGTAGAAGTATTCATTTTTCTCTTAATGCCTTTCTTTATGAAAAGGAAAAAGAAGATAATACTTCATTAGATATTATTGCTATTAATAACGGTTTAAATTTACTGAATGATTTAAATAATGGATTTGAAATTACTATAGACAATTGTATTTTAGAAAACATTAATCAAATATCTGCCCATTTTCAAAGTGTATTAGAATATGAAGATAGTTTTCTTGACTATAGAAGTGATAGTAGTAGAGAGAATTTTTTAAAAACACTAAATAAATTTGAAGAAGCAAAAGATTTTAGTGAAGGATATAAACAAAAGACTTTAACGAAAAATTAAAGTCTTTTATATATTTTTATCATTATTTTCACCAATATATTCTTTTAAATAACTATTATTAATACTATCTTTTGTTTCAAAAACATAGGTATAACTATTTAAGTTATCTTTATAATCTTCTAAAAGATCAGGAATATCATTTTTATCATAATCATTATACTCATCATATAAATTTACTATTTTATTATTGTTACTAATTAAATCTGTATATGTCCTATAGTAATTAGAATAATCATAACTTAAGGCTTTTTTCAAAGTAATTGTATAGACTAATTTATCATTATCAACGATTCTTTTACCACTTACATAAAAATTAATTATAGAAGGAGGAGTATATGCAGAATGAGAATGATAAAGGTTATCTGCTTTATACATTTTAGATTCTTCATCATATATTAAATAATCTCCATCTTCTAAATAACAAGTAGAATTTACTGGTTCAAAAGTTACATCTTTTCCAAAGTATTTTTTTAAAACAGATTTAATTTTATCAAGACTAACTCCAGTATTAAAATCAAGTTCTAATTCTTTTTTAGTTTCTATAGGAAGTCTATCTATAAAATTAATTTTATCTAAGTCTGTTAAATCATCTATATCTTTCATACCATCATATATTATTAAATAACTATCATAATTAGATATTAAAGTAGTTAAAGAGTCTATTTCCTTTTCAGTTAAATCATAACTTTGCTTTTCTCTAGGAATACTTTCTTCTTTTTGTAAATTAATACCAATTAACGCTAATATACTAATTATTAAAATAAAAGTGAAAATTGAGATAAAAATCATAAGAACCATTTTTCCTTTTTCCATAAGTATCACCGTTTTCTCCTTACTTAAAGTATATAAGAAGTTTATTAGATTATCCATAATAAATGAAAAAAAGTATGTAAAATTTACATACTTATGGATTTAATCTATTAGGTCCTCTAAATAACATCATCGCTTCTTTAATAGAAATATCTAATATTAACATAGTAAGCCTATCAACACCAAGTCCAAAACCACCGTGAGGAGGACAACCATATTTAAAGAATTCTAAATAAAACTCTATATCTTTATCTAATCCTTTTTCTTCAGCTTGTTTCTTTAAAACATCATATCTATGTTCTCTTTGAGCACCTGTAGTAATCTCTACCCCTCTATATATTAAATCATAGCCTTCAGGAACATCATTTTTACGCATATGATAGAAAGCACGTTTATCTTTAGGAAAATCTGTTACAAAGATAAATTCAGAATTAAATTCATCCATTGCATAACGATATGCAAGACGTTCTCCTTCTGTAGTTAAATCATCCTTTTCTTCTTCATCTACTTTATAACCATACTTTTCTTCTAATATATCATAAAGATCTGCTAGTTTTACTCTTGGAAATTTATTCTTAGGAACGATTAATTCTTTATTATATACTTCTTTTATTAAATCTCCATATTTAAGATTAACTTTCTCTAAAGCATAAGTTAATAATTCTTCTTCAAAGTCCATAACATCACGGTATGAATCAATATAAGCAAATTCTAAGTCAAAGCCAGTAAACTCAGTAGTATGTCTACTAGTATTAGAATTTTCTGCACGAAATACAGGTGCAACTTCAAAGACTCTATCATAACCACTTGCTATAGCCATTTGTTTATAAAATTGAGGAGACTGAGCAAGGTATGCTTTACGATCAAAATATTTTACTTCAAAAACTTCAGAACCACTTTCTGATGCAGCCCCTATTAATTTAGGAGTATGTATTTCTGTAAAGTCTTTAGAATATAAAAACTCTCTCATAACTTTAACTAAATAACTTTGAATCTTAAAAATATTAAAGTTATATTCGCATCTAAGATCTAACCATCTATAATCTAATCTTTGATCTAAATTTTGAGCATCTTTATCGTGAATATTTATAGGAAGTTCTGGTACACTTTCACTAGTTACTTCTATTTTAGTAGGGATAAATTCCATTCCTCTTAGTCTAACATTATCATTTTTCTTTAAAGTTCCTGTTATTTTAACAGTAGATTCTGCTGTTAAATTATTAACTAACTCTACCATCTCTTTATTTTTTTCTTCACTTTTTTCAATCGTAACTTGAACTTTATCAGTAGAGTCTCTTAGTACTAAAAACTGTACCCATTTAATATTTCTAATATTTTCAACAAAACCACTAATTTCTATTTCTTTATCATAGTATTTCTCTAAGTCTTTAAAAAATATTTTATTCATTACTTATCTCTCCTTCATTATGATTATGCTCTTCTTCAATAGGTAGGTTATCATCACTTAAATATTCATCAAAGTAATAAATGATATATTCCATCATAATCTTTTCTTCTTCTTTTGTTTTATTATTTTTTATAGTAACTATTCCTTCATTTAAGTCATCACTATTTAATAGTATTAAGTATTTACTATTAAAGTAATCTGCTCTTTTAAACTGACTCTTTAAGCTTCTTTTAGTATATTCTGTTTCTACTACAAAACCTGACATTCTAAGTTCATTGGCAATATAAATAGCATTTTTCTTTTCATCTTCATTAACATACATAATAAAGATATCTATATCACTTCTTACATTATCTAGATCTCTAGATATAATTTCATCAACTAATCTATCAAGTCCAACAGCATAACCAACACAAGAAGTATCAGGGCCATCTAAAGTACTTACTAAATTATCATAACGACCTCCTCCACCGATTGCAAGGTTATTATCAGCAGTCATTAATTCAAAAACAGTATGATTATAATAGTCTAGTCCTCTTACTATTTTAGGATCTATTTCATATTTAACTTCTAAAATATCTAAATATTCACATACTTTTTCAAAGTGTTCTTTACTTTCTTCATTTAAATAATCTAATATCTTAGGAGCATCTTTAAAGTAATCTTTATTACTATCTACTTTACAATCTATAATTCTTAAAGGATTCTTATCGAATCTTTCTTTACAATCATCACATAAATCATCTAAATGAGGTTTAAAATAGCTTTTCAAAGCTTCTCTATATTTATCACGTGATTCTTTATCTCCTAGACTATTAATATGTACTACTGTATCAGTAAGTCCTAACATTTTATTAATGTTATAAGCAAGTGATATAACTTCAGCATCAATTATTGGATCACTACTACCTAATACTTCAACTCCATATTGACTAAGCTCTCTAAGTCTTCCTTTCTGAGGTCTTTCATAACGATACATTGTCCCATTATAATAAACTTTAACAGGTAAGCTATGAGTTCCATACATTTTATTTTCAATATAACTTCTAACTACTCCTGCTGTTCCTTCAGGTCTTAAAGTAATAGATCTATCTCCTCTATCTTTAAAATCATATGTCTCTTTGGTAACAATATCAGTTGAATCACCAATTCCTCTATGAAATAAAAGACTAGATTCAAATATAGGTGTTCTAATATAGTTATAATTATATTTTTCCATACAAGCATCTATTACTTCTTCTACATATTTCCAAGTTCTTGCTCTTCTATCTGTTAGATCAACTGTTCCTTTTGGTTTACTAATCATTTTAATCCCTTTCTTTCTATCAGTTATTATACAGTAATTTTCTTCTTAAGGAAAGCCTAAGCTTAATTTTTATCTTAAAAATAAAAAGAGTCATCATAACTCTTCTTTCATTTGTTTATAAATTTGGGCGACTTTTAAACAAAATAAGATGGTAAAGAGAGTTAGATGACTAGGAAATTTCTTTCCTAATACAAATATATAATAAAACTTAAAAAGATACAAGTACGAGTTTTCGTAAACACGTCAAAACCCTTTAATATCAACAAAAATTTATGGTCATTTTTTTATTAAACTATCTATTTTTTAATTTCTTCTAAAATATTATTAATTTTTACTATCAGTAAATCTTCTTTATTAGTTAATATTTCATTTATTTTTTTAGACTTATCTTTAGAACTATCTAAGTAATCATAATCAAAGTTAGCGAGAGAGTAAGTTATTAATTCTTCATTATCTAAAAGTAATTTAACAATATCTTCTATATTTATATCTTTATTAATAAAAGAATTTATAAAATTACTTAAATTATTATCTTTTAGATATAAATATCTCTTTAAAATATTTTCAAGTAATAATCTTATATAATTAGATCTATCTATTTTATTAACTAATTCTCTAGCCCCATACTTAGAAGTAAATTTTATAGTATTACCTGTTTTTAAATAATCAGTAAGTGCATAATTACCTTGTCCTTTCTTATAGACTTTATCACAGATAATAATAGCGGTATGAAGATCTAAAACTGTATTTATATCTTTAAATAAATAATCATCTTCTTTAGTAATAGTTACATTTATCTTAGGACTATCTATTAAAAGTTTTAACTCTTTTACTCTAGAGTTTAAATAATTTGTAATTCTCTCATAATTAGTAGTCACTTTTGTACTTGGTATATCTATTTTAATATTATCATTTGTATTAACAGTTGGAGTAGAATTATTATTACTGTAATCACTAATTATTAAGTCTGTTAATATATCTTCATCATAAAGTACTTTTAAAATACTAGAAGTTTCAAAAACACTTGTAACATTATCATTTAATAAGACTTCAACAATTAATCTTTCTATTTCTCTTGTCTTACTATCTAAATTTTTATCATAATCTTTAAAGTATTCATTTAATGGTACATCTTTATAAGTAATATTAGGATACTTAGAAGAAGGTTTATTATTTACAAGTAAAGCTATTTCGTCTATAAAGGATAATTGATTTGTAATAGATTGTTCTAACATTCTTAATCTTCTCTTATATTTTAATATTACCTCATCTATTTCTTTAGTCATTTTATTTCTATAACTTTTCTCAATATAACGCATATATTCATTAATATTATAATAGATAGTTGCATTATTAATAATTATTTTACAAGTATTTATTATATTATCTTTAGTTAAAATTAAATTAGGTAAATTAGTAAAACTCTGATCTATAATATTTATATCTTCTTCACTTTTAACAATAGCATAGTATTTACTATTATCTTCCAAAGTATAACAAGCATAGATTAGATTGTTTTTAGATTTATACAAAGAATCTATTATTTGATCATTTATTTTAGCGAAAAGAAGAAATTTACGATTAAGAGTATCTCCTTTACTTTGATTAAGATTTGGTTTAGTTAAAATACTATCTATCATAGTTAAAATATTATGTAAGTTAGTTATCGGGTCTATATTATTTTTTATATTATTATATAGAGTTATTAAAGTTTGTTCATCTTTATTATCAATAGTTATATTTTTAATCTCTTCTAATTTTTGATTTACTTTAGTTATTAAGTTATTATATTTACTTATATTAGTATTATTTATAACATTTATAGCATCTACTTTTAAGATCCTATATAGTTTAGATATCTCTTGATATAAAGAATCTAAATCATTTAGAGTATTATTAGTAGTAGAGCTTTTAAGCATTAAAAATGTTTTATTAATATTATCTATAGATGAACTTATAGTAGTTAATTTTTCTTTACTAAGTATATTATCTACCCTTACTAATAATTGTTTTATATGACCAAGTAATTGTTCAATTAAATTAACTTTTTCATTTAACTTTTCACTAAAGATAGCTTTATCAGTAATATTGACAAAGTTATTTATATCATCTTTATTAGTATCAATTATTTTTAAAGGTGTTAAATCTTTCATATCAATACCTCCACTAGACCAACTTTTATTCTTATACATAAATTATAGCAAAGAAAAAGCAAATAGTAAAATATTTGCTTACATTGTTTTTGCAGATTCATCAACATTAGTTGTTTGATTAGTTAAATCTTCTCCTGTTGTTGAAAGTTCTCCAGATGCCATTGCTTCTACTGCTGCTTCAGCGACTTCTTCATTAGTCATAGTAGTTGTTGTATTTTCTACTTCAGTTTGAGCAGGTTCTTGATATGTTACAGTAGGTTCTTGATAAACATCTACTGTTTCAATATTAGTAGCTGGTTCTACATAAGTTGATTCAGCTTGTTCAACAGGAACTTGTTCTACTGGTACTTCTTGATTAACATTACTTTGATCTTGTTCTAATTCATCCTCAGTAGTATCGTAATCACCATTTCCTGCATTTGCAGTATCATTTGGATCTGGTAAATCAGAATTAGTATTTTCGTTTTCACCATCAGTATTTTCATTTCCACCTTCAGTGGTTAATGAACCATCTTCTATAGCATCAGCAGGGATATCATCATCTAAAATAACATCTCCTTCTGTTAAACTATCATCAGAACCTGATGGAACTTCTATTACTTCACTAAAATCGTCATCACCATTATCAGTAACTGGTGGTTCTTCTCCTGTTATTACATTATCATAATTATCTTCTTCAGTATTATCATTTCCTGTATTAGTATTATCATTTGAATGATCAGGAAGAGTTTGTGGTTCTTGATAATTTAAGTTTTCATATCCTTGATTTACACTACCTGGTGTTTGCGTAACATTAGGAGCTGGTACAGATGAATAACCTCCACCATTTGAATAATCACTATTATAATTAGTACGAGTTGCATTTCTAGCAGCTTCTTCTGCCGCTTTTTGTGCTTCTATTTCAGCTTTCTTTTGATTAGCATTATCATTAGCTTGATTTTTAAGGTTATCTAAATTAGGATCATCAATAGTAGTTGCTACCATAGACTTACCATTAGTAGGAGTTTTATGTCTTGATAAGTAAAATGCTCCACCTAAACCTACTAAAACTGCTAAACTTACTAAAGCAGGTCTTAACATAGGATGTTTAGATTTTTTCTTATTATTTAAAGCCTTAATATCTTCATAAGCATCAAAAGCATTCGCTCTATCTTCATCATTCATTCTATCAAGCATAGCCCCAACATTAGGTGCAGTATTTTCTCCTACTCTAATATTCTTATCATTATTAAGCATTCTTATTTGGGCATTAGTATATCCTTTATCACTAACATATTTAAATAAAATAGATTTAGCAAAGTCTTCATCATTAGTAAACTTATATTCTTTATTACCATCAATATCCTCTACTATGTAACAATAAGATCTCTTCTTATTAGCCCCTTCTCCTTCATAATAAGCATAAAGTCCTAAGATTTCATAATCATTAATATTAAAACTTTGATTATTATCTTCTTTTTTATTAACTTTACTATCTCTTATTCCGTTAATATAATTTTTAATTCTAGTAATAACCCCCGTCTTTTTCTCTTTTCTTAATTTAAATTTCTTATTTTTCTTTACAATTTCTTTAATCTTTTCAAAATCAACCTTCATAACCTTTCCCTCCTTATCTAGTTCTTCCTGTATAAGTATATCCTTGATTTAATAAACTAGTATCATTATATGTGCTCCATTTAGTATCAGTACCACCGCTACTAATTAGGCTTCTTGTTCTTTCACTATAATATTTTACAATACCATAAACTGGTTTGCCATCTTTTGTTGTTCCAACTTTCTCTTCCTGTGAGTAAAGTTGTACTTCTCTTAAACAGTTAACATCATCTTCTCTACATTTAATAGGTCCTAAACTATTTGTATTATATTTCCAACTAGACCAGTTACTCCATCCTGAGAAAACAGGATTACTAGTCTTAGAGTATTCATACATTATAGTAACATTATTATTAGATCCATTATTTGATGTAGATGAATTATTACTATTATTAGTTGTATTGTTATTACTACTTATATTACTATCATTTGTAATAGTAGTAGCATCAGTTATATCAACTTCATCTGTTACCTTTTCTTCTTCTTTAGTAGTATTTTTTTCTTTACTAGAATCTCTTTTACATAAAGTATCCGTACAGTAATCATACTTTCCTACTCTTGTTAATTTATAATCTTCTTTTTCATTACATTTTAAATTAACTCTTAAAGTATAATCATTATCATTTTTAGTAAGTCTAATATAACTAGCATTAACATCACAAGCTTCATTATTACCATCAGTAAAAGCTTCTAATAAGTTTTGATTAATCATCTCTCTTAATGTTAATTCTGTTTTTCCTCCGACTTCTGTTGGTAATCTATCTTCTGTATAATATTTAAAAGCAGCATCTTCCATTTTTTCTAAGTTTTCACTAAACACTTTATCATAATTAGAACTACTTTTATTAGTCTCATTATCTGGTGTTGTAAGTTTAGTAATTATAAAGATAATAAGTATTAAAAAGATAATTACAATAATAGCTTTTAATAAAACATCACGTAATGGAAAACGACCTCTTACATTCTCTTCCGTATACATAATATTCTCCCCCTTCTCCTTAAGATGGCCATATTATACCATAATTTTTAAGGATTGTCAAGTTTTAAGCAAACAAGTGTACAACCTGGATTCATAAAATCTAGTTTATATTCTAACACTCTTTTATCTTTTTTTAAATACTTATTTACAGCTTCTAACAATATTCCTTTTCCTATACCGTGAATTATAATAATATTTTCATATTTTAGTTTATAACAATCATCTATAAATTCTTTTACTTTAAAAAGAGCATATTCTCTATCCATACCGTGTAAATCTATTTTAGGATAACTAGATAAGATCAAGGTTACCACTTCTTTTTAAGACAATATTTAAACTAGGTATTGAAAATCTTCCCCCTACTTTAGTAGTTGATATAGCACCTGTTATATTAGAAAGACGGCAAGATTCTTCTAAAGAGTAATTATGTGATATAAAATAAGTAAACGCTCCGTGAAAAATATCTCCTGCACCTGTTGTATCAACCGCTTTTACTTTAATACTTGGTATAAGTTTATATTCACCATCTATCTTAGTAAAACATCCCTTATCTTCTAGAGTCATAATAACAGTATTATGAAAATCACTTTCTAATTTTTTATGAACTTCTATTAATGATTCTATACTTCCATCATATGGTAATTTAGTATAATCTAAAGCAAAGTTCTTAGAACAAACAAGATAATCTACATAAGGACATAAATTAACTGTACTTGGTTTAAAACTACCAGCATCTATTATTTTAATAGCATCTTTATTATTCTCTAAGACTTTCTTACTCATTTCTTCTTCTTCACCATCTACTAAAATAACATCATATTTATTATCATTATAGATACTACATCTTTTAATATTATCATCTTGACTAGTAAGTATAGTTCTAGTAGTTTTAACACGATTAGCGATGATAAAACTAAGACCTGTATCAAAATTATCTACAAGTTCTAAGTAATCAGTTGATACATTACCACTTTCTAATTCTTGTTTTATTCTTTTACCATAGTAATCATTACCTACAACCCCTTGAAAAGATACATCACATCCCCAAAGACCTAATAAATAGGCAGCATTACTAGCAGGGCCTCCTCCACAGTCTATATGTTCACCTAAACGCATCTTTGTATTTTCTACTGGATATGTGTCTACTTGAAAAGTAATGTCATAAGATGAATGACCAATTGTTAAATATTTCATATTATCACCGATTTTATTGTACCAAATTTTTAGTAAAAAATATATAAAAATAAAAGACTATAGTGTAAATATCTGTTATACTAAGAAAGAAAGGCAGTGATATTAATGAAAAAGATAAAGGGTAGAATAAAAAAGAAAAAGGAAAAACAAAAACTAACTAGAAAACAAATAATTATTCTTATAATAGTTACTATTATTTTAGGTATTTTATGTTATTTTATTTCAACTGAAGTAACTAAATCTATTATTGATCATAGAACAATGGAAGAAAGAAAGAAGAATGAAGATTATTCTGATTTAACAGATCTTGATACTATTGAAAATATTGATCTTAATACTTTTATTAATAATTATAATGAAGTAAGTGATGAAGATATTAATAGTAGTGATATAGTAGATAATATTATTAATATTAATGATACTGAAATTGATTTAGTTATAAATAATAATTATTTAACTATTATGAGTATTAATTTTAATAAGAAAAATAAAAGTAATAAAGAGATTATTAGTAATATGATAAAAGCGAATAATATGAATATTAATGATGATAGTATAGATTTAATATATGATAGAGTATTTGAAACAATAGGTACTACTAGTGATAAAACAAGTGAAACATCAGAATTTTTTCAATATCAAGGATTAGAATTTAGTTTAAAAGAATATAAAGATAGTGATTATAAATATAGTTTTAGAATTGGAAGAATTACAAAAAATGAAAAAGAAGAGTGATAAGTCATTCTTCTTTTATTATAAAAGGATCTTCTTTTGTTCCTGTTCCACTTGTTATTATGATATTCTCTTTCAAATTTAAAGAAGGTTTTACACCATATGAACTGCTAGTTGGTAAAGAACCATTAGTTGGCCCATTATAAACAATATATCGTATTCCAGTAGAACTATATGGTGTTAAAGTCCAATAAGATATATTATTCTCACTACTATTAAACTGTCCCGCCATTAATTCTCCCCATCTCAATATTCCAACTTGAGTTTTTGCAGTATTTGATATTGGAATATTGTTTACTGTATCAGTATATTTCGACAGTTTATAGCTTTCTCCTGTTCCAACAGTACCTAAATACCAAGTAGTATTATTTCCTATCATATTTGTATCATCTTCTGTTAAATAATTATTTAAATATTCTCCATTTAAGAATGTTCCTATTGTATTAGTACTTGAAAAAGTTATTGTACTACCAAATGATATTGTTTTAAAACTACCATTTCCTTTTAATGGTTCAGCACTTGTTATTTTAGTTCCTGATCCATTCTCGTGACTTACTATTCTATATAAATTATTCTCACCGGTTCCAAAGCTTATATACTCTCCACTGTATCTTGTATTTAGTTTTACTCCATTCAAGTCTTTATCATTATCTCCTTCTAACCTATATGGATTACTTTCTGTTCCATCACCATCTACTATTTGAACAGATTCTTTTAAATTTATTGATGGTCTTATGCCAATAGCATTACCAGTTGCAATAGAATTAGAAACAGCTCCAGTGGTTCTAACACTATATAAATTAGATGAATTATATTGCGTTATTGTCCACCAAGATAACCCAACATTTAAATAACCTTTAGTATAATCAGTACCTGTATAACTTACCTGATATTCATATATATTTAAGAGCCCTACTGGATCTTCTACTATTGTTGTAGATGGCGGTTTACTTGTATCGCTCATCATTGTTGCATTCCATTTGCTATCCATTTTTATAAATTTCTCAGGTTCTCTTAAATTGCCTAAAAAACCATCTGTAGTTGTATCATTTAACCAATCTTCCATATAACTATTTACAAAATCTGCACTTCCACTTGAATAATCAATAGCACTTATATTCCATTGTGTTATTAACTTAACAGTACCTTCATCATTATTAACACTTACCACTCTCCATAATTTACCAGAATACCATATATAATTATCAGGATTAGTTCCTGTTATAAATGTATCTTCTCCATCATTATAGATATCTCCATTTTCTCCCGGACTAGTTAATACTATATCAGATACATT
>CALVJE010000010.1 GCA_944331725.1 uncultured Bacilli bacterium
CTTATTTAAAACTACTATCTCATCACATAAATCTAAGGCAAGTTCCATAATATGAGTAGAAAAGATAAGAATTCTATCCTTTTTCATTTTCTTTAATAACTCTTTCATCTCTTCTGCTACTACAACATCAAAAGATGTTAAAGGCTCATCTAATAATAAGATATTTGGGCTTGCTATTAAATAGATCAACATTTGCATTTTATTTTTCATACCGTGAGAATAATCTTTCATAAGCTTATCTCTATCTTCTTTATCTATTTTAACTATATCAAAATATTCATCTATAGTTTTTAAATCTTTAATGTTATCTTTATTAATATCTATAAAGTATTTTAAAAACTCTCTTCCTGTTAGAAATTCAGGTACTACAGGAGTTGATAAAACATAACCTATATCACTACTTTCTATTTTTTTATTAGACTTTCCATTACTTAAATAAAACTCTCCACTATCACACTTTAAGTCTTCATTTAAGCAGTTAAAGAAAGTAGTCTTCCCTGCTCCATTTCTTCCTAATAATCCATAAATCTTACCACTTTCAAAAGTAAAATTAATATTTTTAAGCACACACTTTTTATCAAAGCTTTTACTTAGATTTTCTATTACTAACTTCATAATTACTCCTCATTTCTTTTTAAGTCTATCATAGATGAAATTAAATGACAATATCTATAATTTCTACTTAAAATAATCTCTTATAGTTGGGTGGGGCCTCAGAAAGGAGGTCGATATAATGAACAAGAAAGATTCATTGATCGTTGCTTTAGTAGTTATAATCCTTTTCCAAAATCTATTACTGCTTTTAGCTTTAATATAGAAAAAGCCACCTAACTCACAGCGTTGAATTAGGTGGAACAACAATTATATAGGTTTCACTCAACACGTCAATATTAAGTGTTCCTCATTTTTTTATTTTATGTAAATTTCTTTTACATATTCATAGTATCATAAAATATTATATTTTTCAAGTTATAGAGATTAAAAACTGCTATAATATTTTTCTATATTATAATTGCTTATAATATCTTTACTTATCTTAAGATTACCTCTACCTACTCCTAAATTATAATTTTCTTTTCTTGTTCCGTGATAATCACTTCCTCCTGATATTAAGAGATTCCTTTTCTTTGCAAAATCAAGTAAATAATTAGTTTGTTCTTCACTAAATGTTGTATAAAAGCACTCTATTCCATCTAAAGCAACTTCATCATAAAGTTTATCTAGAAAGCTTTCTGTATCCTTAAATTTATATTGATAAGGATGAGCTAAGAAGGCAATACCATCATTTTCATGAATAAGATTAACTATTTCTTTAATAGACAAATGAAACTCTAATTTATTAATATATAAAACACTATTTTTATTATTAATTCCCCTTCTTAAAAAGTCACTAAAATCATCCCAAACATCTTCTTTTATTTTTTCTTTGTTACTAGGATATTTCTTTAATTCATTATAGATTTCTCTTTCAAAAAATTTAGACTCTGGCATTGTCTTTTTTTGAATATTAAATTCTAATCCTAACTCTTCTATCCTATTAATTAATTTATTATATAAAGTTTTAGTCCTATTATTAATTTTTTCTTCAGTATAAAATTCTTCTAAATATTTATTAACACTTTTATAATCAAAGCCATAACCTAATACTTCTACTAATCTATTATCAAAACTAGTAGTAAATTCACATCCTACTATAATATTTCCTTTATATATTTCTTTTACATTACACTTTTCCATTTCAAAATAAGCTTTACAAGTATTATGATCTGTTATAGAAATAACTTCTAAACCTAAAAACTCAGCTTTTTCTAATAGTTCTTTAACTGTATCTGTTCCATCAGAATAAGTTGTATGCATATGTAAATCTATCATTATTTATTCTCCTTTATATATTTTCAAAGCCATACCTAATATATCACCAAATTTTTCAAGATAGTTTTTAGTATGTTCTGTCATATTAGATGGTAAGTTATCTACATTAAACCACTCTAACTTTTTACTTTCATTATCATTAACCATCAAATCTCCACTATATTTCTTTATTACATAGATAGCAGTTATATCATATAATTTATCTCCATTAGGATATTCTCTATATGTATCTTTTCCTGATAATACTTTAACCTAATTCCATCGCGCCACCTGGAAAACCATACTGATTATAATCAGTTCTAAGTTGCATAAGCACTTCATCTTTATCATTAAAAACAAACAATCCTACTCCTGCAGTTAAGATTGGATTATGTCCTACATACTTTCTTAAATCTTTTATATAACTCATACTAATTCCTTTCTCATTATATATCTTATTTTACCACCATACATTAACTTTTCTTTATATTTTTTATAACCAATATTTGCTAGACTCTTAAGACTTGCTAAATTATCAGGATGAACAGTTGCATAAGAGTATTTTATACCACTATCTCTTTCTTTCATTATAGACTCTGCTTTTAAAATTAAACTCTCTTGTAAATGATTACCTCTATATTTTGGTAATACTCCAGCATTATCCATTTCAATAGATGAAGATAATTCATCTTTAGGTATTTCTTTAGCCATTTCACTTTCAGGATTAATATGTCGCTCTACTATTAGGAAACCTGCTAAATCACCATTATATAAAGCTTTAACAATAATAGCTTCATCATTCAATTTATTTAGTATTTTATCATAATCGGCAAGCCCTATCGCATACCATTTCTTATTTTCAATTATGTCATGTAAATACTTAATAGTATCTACCACTTCTTTAATATCATTAATATTTCCTTCTTTAATTAGAAAATTCATAACGTCCTCCTAAAACGGATAACTAAAAACTTCATTATCATAATCATCCATAACTTCTAAAAAATAATCCATATTGTTTTTTATATCTTTGCATAACTCTTCATATAATTCACTACTAATATGATTATTCTCACTCATACACTTGTAAAACTTTTTAATACTAGCAGCATATTCTTTGATAGATGATTTACTAGACCACATACATTTTCTAATAAACCAATCACCTAAAAATGTATATACTTCTAAAGGACCATCTTCCATTTTTGTAGGTTCATAATAATTTAAAAAATCATTTAGAAAAAACTCCATATTACTTACGTGTTTTTCTATTGTCTTATCTGTTAATCCTTTATCTTCTAAATACTTTTCAAACTCTAAAAGAAATTTTTCATTTCTTTTAACATTTTTATTAACTTCTTTTTCATAATTATCCATATATAATCACTCCTATAAACTTATCATATTTATTTATCAGTTACTAGTTAATTTAGAGTTTTCTTGAATAGTAATAACTCTAGTTCTAATAGTATTCATAGAAATTCTCCTTTAACATAAAACTTAATATAATTATACTAATTAAACTATTACTTTTACAAGTGTTTACATTTCAATTAGGCGGAATTCCACCGATTTAAAATATAGCTATATTAGGAAGTAAACAAACAGGAATCTTCTAATTATAATATTTATACTTTAATAATTTTTCTACTGTTTTTTTCGTGATTTATATAATACTCCAATATTATAGAAATATTCAAAAATGTTTTTTAGAATTATCTTTAAATTATAAATAGCCTTTCACTTATATAATATACATTAAAAACATTTTTACACTTTTAATTTTAATAATGCTATAGATTCTAAATGATAAGTATTAGGAAATTCATCTACTAGTTTAATAGATTTAAGATGATAATTACTATCTAAAAGATTAATATCACGAGCAAGGGTTAAGGGGTTACAAGAAACATAAATAATATTTTTTACTTTTAAAGATAAGAGAAATTCTATTAAGTCTTTAGAAATACCACTTCTTGGAGGATCTAAAATAATAGTATCAGGAGTATAATGTAATTTTTTAATAACTCTACTAACATCACCTAAATAAAACTCTGTATTAGTAATATTATTTAACTTAGCATTATTTTTAGCATCCCTCACTGCATCTTCTACTACTTCAATACCAACTACTTTCTTAGCATAGTCACTAACTAGTAAACTAATAGTACCAGTACCACAGTATAAATCATAGATAATATTACTATTTAGTTCTTTAACTAAATTAATAACTTCTTTATAAATTAAACTAATACCTTCTTTATTTACTTGAAAGAAAGAGTCTTTTCTTACCATAAACTTTTTAGATAAAACATCTATCATTAAAGATGGAACACCACTGATTAGTTCATTGTTATAGTATAGAGAACTAACAGTTGATGAGAAGAATTCTTTAATAGATTCTTTAGAATCCTTACCTTCTAATATTAACATAAGTTTACCATCTAAAGATTTAATAATCGCTTTAGTTAGTTTCTTATGTACTTTAATAAAAGAATTAAGCAAAGCTGCTAGGGTTATAATATCACTATCTAATAAATTGCATTTATCTATAGGTATTAAGTTATTAGACTCTTCTTCATAATAACCTAACTTATCTTCTTTAATATGAAAAGTTACTTTATTACGATAGTTATAACATTTAGTAGGAATTATTTCTAAAAAGTCTAAATTATATTTTGTATATTTAGAGAAAATATTCTTAACAGTATTCTTTTTAAACTCTAACTGTTCATAATAAGTTAAATGTCCTATCTGGCAACCTCCACATTCATTATAATAAGGACAATATTTTACTTTAAGAGGATCTATTCTTTTACCTATAGAATATCTTTTTTTATCTTTTACTAATTTAATAGAAACTTCTTCTCCTAGTTTTACTTTAGGTATAAATATTACTTTATTATCTATTTTAGCAATACCTCTACCTTGATGGTCATAATCTATTATTTTAACTAACATAAACTTCACCTACTAATAGATTACTACAAAATTTATGAATGGAAAAGCTTTTTAATATCGCTTGACACCCAAGAAAATGTGCTATATCATAATTACACAAAGAGGAGAGAAAAATATGTTTGAAAGATATAATATTAATAATTTATTTATCGCAAGTGTTAGTGTTTCTTATCCTGAAAGCAAATTAGGTGTTGATAAAATTGGTGGTATTTTAGAAAATGCTACAGCAGGATATGGTTATGTAACAATATTAAGAAAAGATAAAGACAAATATATTGATTTACAAGATGGCTCTACTATGATGGATACAAGAGATCCAAATAAGCTTAGTCATACAATAGACTATATGGAACCATTAAGTAAGTATTATAACAAGGATGGTAAAAAGAAAGATACACTTAGTAAAAAAGAAGCGATTGGATTATCATTAGAGTATTATGATGAATTTCATAAGGATGAAGAAGAAGCACAGAAAGTAAAAGTTTACAAATAATTGAGGTTGAATACCTCTTTTTTGTTTTAATAATAATCTCTATTTCAGCAATACTAGAAATGAAAAAGATGATTTTTATATTTCTTACAATTACAGGACTGAAGATGATAAAAACGCTTGATTTTCACCGGTTTTTATCGTCATATGATAAAAAGTGGTGAAAATATGATAAGATTAAGCAATATTTAGGTAATTATTTTATAGTCTTTATATAATTTAATAAAAAATATTATTTTGGTAATACTAAAAGTGAAACGAGGTGAAGTTATGCTTGTAGATGAGATAAAAAAAGCTTTTGGTAATGCTACTGATTTAATAGTTAGACCTTTTATTATCGATAATAGAGAAATTACTCTTATAATGAGTGAAGTTTTAGGTAGTTCTAGTTATGTTAATGATTTTATATTAAGACGTCTTTTAACTATTAAGTTTCAAAGTGATGATATAGGAAGTGAACTTCTTAACTTTATTCCTACTAATAACGGGAAAATATTAAATACATTAAATGATATGACAGACTATATTTGTATGGGCTTCGCTCTTATAGTCTTTAGTGATACGGAAGCGATCGCCATTGAAGCTCGTGCTACTGTAGATAGAGGTATTTCTACTGTTGATAATGAGAGTACTGTAATGGGGAGTAAAGATGCCTTTAATGAAAACTTTAATACTAATGTAGGTCTTATTAGAAGAAGAATTAGAACTAGTGATTTATATGTTGATGGAATGTTTGTAGGTAAAAGAACAAAAACTAAAATAGGTATTATATATATGAATGGTATTGCAGAAAAGAAAAATGTTGATACTGTTAAAAATAAACTTAAAAAAATTAATGTTGATGGAATTATTGATACAGGTAATTTAAAGACATATTTAGATACTAAGACTAATTATTTATTTCCTACTATAACATCAACTGAAAGACCAGATAAAGTAAGTCAAGCTCTTCTTGAAGGTAAGATTGCTATTATCTCAGATAACTCTCCTTTTGTTTTAATAACCCCAACTTTTTTTATAGATTATCTACATACAAGTGATGATTATTATAGTAAGTCAATAAATGCTTCTTTTATTAGAATAATTAGATTCTTTGCTTTTCTTATTTCTATATTTATTCCTGCTATCTATATTGCTTTAACCACTCATAATCAAGACTTATTACCCTTATCTTTATTCTTAAACTTTGCTGAACAAAGAAGTAGTGTTCCTTTCTCTGCTTTAATAGAAGCCTTATTTATGAGTATATCATTTGAAATACTAAGAGAAAGTGATATTAGAAAACCATCTAGTATGGGTACATCAGTATCAATACTTGGAGGCTTAATATTAGGAGATGCTGCAGTCGCCGCCGGTATTATCTCCCCTATTATGATTATTGTAATATCTATATCTGCTATATCAGGACTTGCCTTTTCATCAATTGAAATGATTAATGCCCTTAGGTGGTGGCGTTTTATAATGATGTTTCTAGCTATGTTCTTTGGACTATTTGGTATCTTTATAGGCTTTATCATTCTTCTAGCATCCCTTGTTACAACAACAAGTCTAAATGTTCCATATCTTTCTCCATTCTCACCTTTTATAAAAGGAGAATTAAAAGACTCTATTATTAAAGGAGAACATAAAAAGATTAGAAAAAGAAATCCCCTACTTACTAAAAACATTATAAGGGAGACTAAATTATGAAAAAAATAATTATTATTTCTATAATTCTTCTTTTATTCTTAGGACATACTCCTTATTATGATCTAAATGAATTAGCAGTAGTAGATACTATAGGGATTTCTTTTAATAATAATAAATATAATCTTTATTTAAATATAGTAAATGAAGATAATAAAACTTATAAAATAACAGGAGATAGCCTAGGAGAAGTATTTTTAAAAGGAGAATCTATAAATAATAAGAGAACTTACTATAAACATTTAAGTGTTATTATATTTGATACTAATGTATTAAAAGATAATAAATTATTTACTTTCTTAAAAGATGAATTTACTACTATAGATTATCTAACTTTATCTACTAATAATTTAGATAATTTATTTACTAAATATCATAAAAGTAATGATTATAAGAGTTTTATTACTAAAGAAAGAGACTTAGAAGGAACTATTGTTAATATTACTTTTAAAGATTTATTAAGTACTTCTTTAGATAATAATAAATCATCATCTCTTCCTTTAATTGATATTAATAATGATAAATTAATAAGTAAAGGTAGTTATATAATAGATAAAAATTATATTCTTAATAAAGATTTAACTAAAGCTTATTATTTATTAAATAATAAAGTAAGTTCTTATAACGAAAAAATAAAAATAGATGATAATTATCTTGAAGCATCTTTATATGATTTAAAAACTACTATTAAATATAATAATAATAAATTAGAAATAAAAGTAACAGGTAAAGTAGATAGTCCTGATACTCTTAATTTATCTAAAGTAAAAAATAAAATTAAGAAGAAATTACTAACAGATATTAAAGATATAATTAATTTAGAAATTAAAGATGATATAAAGATAACTAATATAAGTAATACTATTTATTTAAAAGAAAGAGATAATTTAAATAATAGTTATAAAAATAGTAAAAAAGAGATTATTATTGATTTAAAAACAGAAAGGAGAAATAACTATGATTAATAAAAAGATAGGTCTTTTACAAATATCTACTCTTACCTTTTTTCTAACAATTACATCATTTATTCTCTTTTCATCTAATATTATTAAAATTAGTAA
This sequence comes from uncultured Bacilli bacterium, assembly GCA_944331725.1. The sequence goes on from CALVJE010000010.1 coordinate 8,050, forward strand.
AAATGATACTATTATAAGTATAATTATAGGTAGTATTCTATCTTTACTTATTTTTAAATTTATCTTATTATTAAGAAAAAAAAATAAAATAACAAATAAATTAAATAAAACTTTTATTACAGTTATATTAACTACATTTTTTATCTATCTTTTAATTAATGTTACTAATTTTATTAAAGTAAGTTTTCTAAGTGATGGTAATTTCTATAGTATAATAATTCTAATTTTTTTAACTACTCTTATTATCTCTAATCAAGGTTATAAAGAAGTAGCAAGCCTATCTCTTATCTTAAGTTTTATCTTTATACCACTATTTATAATAAATATCTATGGTAGTACTAAATCATTAGATTTAACTTATCTTACTCCTATTTTCACTAATAATATAATAGATATTATAAAGTCATCTTTATTATTTACATTTTATATAACAATACCTTTATTACTACTATTATTTATTCCTTATAATGAAATAGATAATGAAAAAAAACAAGATAAATATTTATATCTTGCTTTTAGTATTGGAATACTTACTATTATTATAGATTATTTATTATTATATTTCTCTTGTAATATAGAAATCATTACAAGTTACAAATATCCTTTTATGTTAGTAATAAATAGTCTTTCTAGTTTTCTTATTTTTAATAGATTCTCTTATATAATAAGTTTTTATTTACTATTTTCTCCATTCATTACTTTATCTTTAATATTAACTATTATTAGGCAGTTAGGGTTGAACAAGTATATCCTAAAGATTCAAGATTAGATTGTTGTAAATCTATTGGTTGAAAGAAATTATCAAGAGATGTATTATCAGGATTAGCTTCCTTCAACTCTTTAGTTAATATAAGTCTAGTCTGTGTATCAGTAGATTGATCTTCAACAAGTCCACTACTTCTAATTGTATTAATCTCATTCATAACTGGATCTTCTGTGATAGAAGGATCTAATATTTCAGGTAAATTATACATAAAAGTAACTTTAGTTAATTCATCATTAGTATAATTACTACTAATAGTTACATTATATATCATTGTACCAACAGGAACTTCCCTATTACAATTTAATGCTGTTACACTTTGAACAGTGGCATTAGAACCATTATTAATATTGTCTTCACTTTCTTTAAAAACAATTCTACAAATTGGTGGAAGAGCGATTAAAACAATAAATACTACAATTAATAAATAAATAAAAATATTAACAATAGAACTTTCTTTTTTATCCTTCATTAGTATCTTCCTCCTCTATTTGTTCATTAGCACTTTCTTCATCTAATTTTTCTTTTCTTTTTATATTTACAATAAATTTTCTAATATAAACTATTAAAAAGATAAGAGGTATAATAGGAAATACCATAAAGAAATAATAAAGAAAAGCATTTTCTTCTATAGCATTTAAATCTCTAACAGTCCTTGTAAAAGAAAGAGCAAAGCCAATAGATACAGATAGAAGAATAGCAGTAACTAATACTCCTAAAACATTAGTCCAATAATTAATAGAATAATTAGTTTGATTAATATCTTTATCTTTTCTTAAGGCACTATAAATCTTAGTACCTACAAAAAACAAAAGTAAAATAACCGTTAATGGTAAAATTACATAAAATAATAATACTCTAAAATTCTCTTCACTATAAACTGCCTTATTCACAATAACCACCACCTATTATAATAATAACATAAGTTGTGCTTTCATTCAACAAAACTAATTTAAAAAAATTTTATTTACAGATTATATTTTCTAATTCTAATAAATATCTTTTTTTCTCTTCTCCTCCTACAAAACCACCAATATCATCAAGAGAATTAATTATTCTATGACTTGGTAAAAGAATAGGAAAAGAACTATTATCTAAAACTTTCTTAACAGGGGAAATAATTTCTTCATCACCTAATTCCTTGGCTACTTCTTTATATGTCATATATTGTCCATAAGGAATATGGCATACTATTTCCATAACTCTTCTTTCTAAGCCAGATATTAAATAATTATAAAATGAAAATGACTTAAGTTCACCTTTAAAATAAGATTCTATCTCATTTTTTATTCTAATACTTAAATCATTTTCTATATGTTCTTCTATTTCATCAACAAAAGTAATAGAAATTATATCATAATCACTTGTATTTATTCTAATAATTCCAATAGGGCTTTCATAAAAAGAAAGATAACTAACGTGTCTCATAACTACTCCTTAAAATAAATTTGTAAATAAACTATAAAATATTAATGTAAATGGCTTACCTATTAATATTATAAATAAAAATCTTAAAAAGGTCAAACCACTAATACCAGCGATATAACAAAGTAAATCATCAGGTGCCCCTGGTAAAAATATCCCCAAGAAAAATATCTTTTCAAATTTTTTTGTTCTAACATACCCTAAATATTTATCTACAGTTTCTTTTTGAAATAATTTATTTATTAAAGGAAGTCCAAAATTCCTAGAAAGAAAAAAAGAAACAATACTACCTAAAGTTAAACCTACATAATTATAGATAAATCCTTCTATAGGTCCAAAAGCAAGAACACCTACAAGACAAGAAGCACCACCTGGTATTACAGGAAATACTACTTGAACAATTTGAATTAATAAAAATATTAAAGGAGCGATTAGACCATAGCTTTTAATTCTTTTTAATAACAAATCAGAATCATTTAATAAATTCATTTTTAATGCATAAATAATAAAAGCTACTAAAAGAATGGTAACTATAACTGTTATAATTGTCATAACTTTTTTTAAGGTTGTATCATTTTCTTTAGTCATATAATTCCTCCTTCTAATATTTTAACCATTTCTAGATTATTAATTACATTAATTTAATTCATTTTTATCTATTGTAATTTCTGCTAATTTTAAAGCTGCTTCAAGAGTATCTGCTGTTAAAATAAAACGATTAATATGGCAAAAACTTGCTCCTTTAACACCAGTTACTTCTTCTAACTCTTTATTAAAAACTCCACCCCAATCTTTAGGAAAATATACTCTACTTGTTTTATCAGTAGTACTAATAGGAACAGTTTTAACAGCATAACCTCCTCTATTAGATGGATAAACCACTAGTTTTATTTTATCATATTTACTACTACTTAGAATAGTCTCTTCATAAGGTAAAAATTCATCAAGTACTAAAATATGATCTTTACAATGTTCTAAAAGACTTTTAACTCTTATAGAAGCCATAACTTTACCATTAATATTTTTTATTTCATAAACAATAATAGTTTTAGCAATCTCTACGGCTTTTATAAAATTATCATTAATGGAATCTTCACTTAAATAACTAGGATTAAAAAGTTTAATAACATCACTAATTGTCTTAACTTTATAATTAGATTCAAATTTAGGAAATATTCCATTATCAATAGCATCTATTCCTTCTACTAAATCTTTTACAAAGTAATTAAAAATTTCTTCTTTCTTTTCTAAACCTAATTTTTCTAAATATTTAAGACCTAACTCTTCAAATAAAAGACCAAAAGATGAATATTTAATACCATTATCTCTAACTTTTACATCTATTTGATGGTGATCAAATTTACCTTTACCAATATCATAGATAATAACATCATCTTTTACATTATTAGGTATTTCAGTAACTCTAATCAAAGGAACATCTTCAAAATAAAGATCTAAAAAAGCTGTTGCAAAAACTTCATCAGCGTGTATTGTTCCACTATGAGTAATAAATTTAGCTTTAGTTATATCATCTACTATTCTTACCATTATTTAATTCCTCCAAACTAATATTATCACTATGTTCTATTTTTGCCCATTCTATATCCTTATTTCTTAATGCTAAATACAAACATTTTACATAACTAGCTAGAAATATAGGATTATAAAATAATACTTTTACTTTCATTTTTCTATTTAATCTAAGATTATCTTTTTCTTTAATTAATAAAATTCCTGTAAATATAACAAGTACTAAGTATATAAAAAGAATAATTATAAAAAATTGTGATAGTAAAGAAGTAATTTCTATCTTTATAATAGAATTAGATATAATTCTATAAATTAAATTAGCTAGATATAAAATTACACTAATTACAAGGAGTATATATGGTTTAACTCCTACTAAAGTAATATAAACAGATGGATAGTTAGCATCTTTCTTCTTTAGTTTTTCTTTCAATAAAGGATAATATTTACTTCTAGAGGTAAAATAACCTTTAACCCATCTTATACGTTGTTTAATAGTAACACTATAACTAGTAGGTTGTTCATCAAAATACTTTGCTTTAGTATTATAAGTTGATGTTAAGTTATTTAAAACAGCATATAAAGATAATTCATAATCTTCAGTTAAACTATTAAAAGGATAACCTCCTAGTTTTTCTAGTATTTCTCCTTTAATATAAAAACCAGTTCCACTAACTGTTAAAGTTAAATTATGTTTAACTTTATAATTATTAGAAAAAGTATTAATCATAGAAAAAGTAAGAGAACTTGCTGCAGAATATATATTACTATTACCATTCTTAGTATTTCTATATCCTATACCTATATCATATCCTTTTTTATAACTTTTAATCATTTCTTTAAAGAAATTACGATCTAAGATATTATCAGCATCGAATATAAAGTACATATCATAATGTTTTTTAGATTTTAATATTTTTTTAACTGCATCATCTATAGCATATCCTTTACGTTTTTTAGTTAAATCTTTGCGATAGACTATATTAATATTACGACTTTTAGCGATTTCAACAGTTTTATCTTTTTTACTTTCAACTATAATATAAATATCTTTAGGATTAATTTCTATACTCTGTCTTTTAATACTATCAAGTAAATTACTAATAACTAATGATTCATCTCTAGCAGGTATAATAATTGCAAAAGATGGATCATTATAATTTCTAGTAAGTTTTATTCTTGAACCTTTTAATGCTACTAAGTATTCTTTTATTAACATATAACTTGCTATAAAGATTAATATTAAACATATAAGTGTTATCATACTACTTATCCTTTCTAACTTTAAATTCCATATTAGGAAAACTTTTAGATAAAACAGTATCAGGATATACTTTATCATAAAACTCTCCAACTGGTGTAATAGGTTCAATATCTTCACGTCTCATAGCACTTCTAATTAGAGCAGTCCAAGAGACAAACATATCAATAACTAAAAAGATTAAAAGAATATAAAAGATAATATTACCAATATTAATAGGTATCTTTTCTATTAGTTTTGAAATAAAAGGATAGATATATTTAGCAAAGATTAATGTTAGAAGTCCCCAAAAGATCATATAAGGTATAGTAGTTCTACCATTAATATTTAAAAAGTGATTTGAATAATCCCAAGAAGTTGTATGAGTAAATATTTCTTGTAAAAGACTAATGATATATTCAAAAGCTCCTCCTAGTAAAGAGCCATAGATAAAAGTTTTTAATTTAGAATAATTAGGACGTACTAAAAAATAGACAATTAAAACTGCACCAGCACCGTATATAGGACTAAAAGGTCCATAGATTACTCCCCTTCTTAACTCCCAAACAATATCTCCTGTTGCCATATAAACTTTAACAAGATTAAGTATTTGTTCATAAAGGGCTCCAAAGATAGAACCAATAACAAAGATAAGAAATAATTTTTTACCACAGTATCCTTCGGCAAATACTTGTTTATTAATTTTTTTACTACTCATAACTACTACCCCTTTGTTGTGTGTTATTTTACCATATATTATGTAAAATTACAAGAAAAAGCAACTAAGTATTGGTTGCTTTTAGAAAATATAAGTTACTTACTAGGATCAACTAGTATTTTAACTGCTTTATCATTACCACTAGTAAGTCTAAGATAAGCAGATTGTACATCACTATAACTTACAATGTCTGAAACAAAGGGCATAACATCTATTTGTTTATTATTGATTAAATCAAGGCAAGTTGCAAATTCTTCTTTAGTATAAGCGATAGCACCTTTAACAGTTAATTCATTCATAACAGCTATTACGGTTGGAATATTAATAGGACCTGTAGCAACACCAACTAAGACAACGACACCACCTGGTCTAACAGTAACTAATGATGAAGTAACAGCTTTATCGTTACCACAACATTCTATTACTACATCAAAGCCACCATTAGTATCAGTCATAATTTCATTAAGCATATTTTCATCTTTGGCATCATAATACTTATCGGCAACACATAAGTCAAGGGCATTTTTACCTCTTTGTTCATTAACCTCAGAAACTGCAACGAAACTAGCACCTTCTTTTTTAGCAAATAAAGCACTTAGTAGTCCGATGATACCACCACCGATTACTAATACTTTGGATCCTACTTTAATATCAGCAAGATGTATTCCGTGTAGAGCAACTGCTGTTGGTTCAACCATAGCAGCTTCTATATCAGAAACATTATCTGGTACTTTTAAAACCATATCACTTCTAACTTTAATTTTTTCTGTTAGAGCCCCAGGATTATCTAAAGAAAGCCCTACTGCTTTACTCCAAGTACTTTTACAGTACTGAGGATTGCCACTTAGACAAGCAGGACAATTTAGACAAGGAGAAATAGGTAAGGCTGTAACTCTATCTCCTACTTTTAAATCTTCTCTATTACCTGGATTAATTACTTCTCCACAAAACTCGTGTCCCATTACTAAACCAGTAGGTTCTCCCATTTCAAAATAATGTAAATCAGAACCACATATACCAGCTTTTAGTACTTTAATAACAACATTTTCATTATCAATAACAGGTTCTTCTATTTCTTTTAGTTCAAATTCTCTTTTTCCTTTTAATGCAACTGCACGCATTTTATCACCTCTAGTTTAATTCTAGCACAGTTTACAATTAAAGTGTCTAATTTAAAGATAAGTTTACTTTTATTTACATATATATTATGTTATTACAAGACGAAAAGAATTACCTATATTTTCACCACCTGAAACATCAATTCCATAAAAAGCAAATATACCTGCATTATCAACACTGGTATTACGTCCACCTCTTAATAGCCAAGGAAAATTTTCTCTTATCATAGAGTAAAAATCATTATACCAATCACTTGTTTCTGACAAACTATGACTTAGACATATTCCTCCATTACAAGCTTTAGTAGCATCAGTATTTGTATATTTATCATAGTATTTAGATTCTGGCATTTTACTAAATCCACTTGAACCTATTTGATCATTATAATTAGCCATTACCATCTCCCAAGAGCCTCCACTCATATCATAAATTCCATAGATTGTCCCTGTTGTTGATGATCCTGTTCCATTTATATCTATATCATACGAATACTTACATCCATAATCTGTATTTGCATTACTTGGACTTCCATAACTACATCCTGTTATATACCCATCTGATTTATTTTGATATATCTCTTTATTAGCATCAGTGTAATTAGTGTTACCTAATTTTCCATATTTTGATTGAGAAAGATATGCTACTGTTGCCCATTCACTATTTTTCATCATATGAGTATCTACATTAGTAGTAAATCCATATCTATTTCCTTCATCATTCATTTTTATACTTACATTAAAAGCATTACTTACATTTATATTTCTCCAACTAGCTACATTTGGTTTTATCATTGCATCTAAACTTGTTGTATTTCCTCCTCCATCTGTTGCACTTGGATTAGAACTACTTGTCTCAAACTTTCCTACCCATATTCCACTTAACTCTTCATCACCAAAGGTAAAGGCATCTGGGGTATACCACATAGTATGATCCCATCCTTCTAAAATATCATAATTTCCTTTCCCTCTATCTTTTACCGTTGTATCAATAAACTTTATATCTATTTCTCCTGGTAAGTCTTTTGTTGGCATACTACTTAAGAAATCTCCTTGTTTTCCATAGTAATTTGTTCCATCATATGTTCCTATACTATAACTATATCTTGGTATCCATACCCACATTGTTTCTATATCATTCATTTCTATTACTGTTCCTACTTCCGCATTTAAATAATTATCTCTTGTAGTACTACTTACTGTTACAACATTGGCCCATTTCTGTTCACTATAATTATACCAATCATTATTAGCATTACTTTTATCCGCTTTTATCCAGTTGCTATTTTCATATTTTACGGGAATCATTCCATTATCTATTTTAGGATCATTAATTATTTCATTATATTTTTCAAATAGATGACCATTACTTGGTAGAGTTAGATCATTATAATCTAGGCCTACTTCTACTCCTAAATTTATTATTACTTCATTATCATTTGCATTAGTTACTTTTATCTTATATGTATTACTAGATCCACTTGTCTCTGTTTTCTCTAAATTTATTCCTGTCTCAGATGGTGGTATATTTATTCCATCTTCTTCTACATATCCTACTTCTATTTTACTTGGTAATTCTCCTAAATAATAGAAGTTAAATCTTGCTATTCTATTATTGGGGTTATTTAAAGTAATGGTAAATTCTTTTGTTGTGTTAGAAGGTATTACTAATTTATTTTCTTCTTCACCATCTACTTTTAGATCATATACTAAATTACCAGTTACTATACTAATAGCATTACTTTTCTCTTTTGTTACTGTAAACATTGCATAAGAAAAGTATCCTCCTAACATTAAGAGACTTATCAATATCACTACCATTATATATATTTTATTTATACTTACATCTAATAGTTTCTTCATAATTACCTTCCTTTCATTACACGTAAAAAAGAATAGAATAACTCTTTACTCTATTCTTTTGCACAAGAAAAGAAAGTAATTTTATTACTTAGATTAGGGTTAAATAGCCCCCCCCCCATTTAACTATTTGTAAACGGGTGCTAGTGCATTTTTTCTTTGTAGATTGACGAATTAATTTACCCCAGAATTGACGATTTATTTTACCCTGATAAATTAAACTAGCCATATCTAC
>CALVJE010000011.1 GCA_944331725.1 uncultured Bacilli bacterium
CATCTCCCTTATAATATTTTTGATAAATAAAAATCTAGTATGTTTTTTTATTTACACACTAGATTATACACTGTCTAATCTATATAGGATAGTAAGCCACGAAAATGGTACAGGGACAAAGATAGTAAGTGCAGAACCACTAAAAAGTTCTGGGGAGTTTATAACAATGAACTTTGGAAGTAATACAACATTTTCAAGTACAAATACAATAGGTACATTCCTAAACGGAGAATATTTAACAAGTTACGTAGATAGCAGTTATAGTTCAATGATAGAAGATAATACAACTTGGTATCTAGGAACTGTAGGAAGTGGTAGTTCCTATTCATATAAGAATGCAAAATACACAGATGCAAGTGGAACTGCAATAACCTCAAATGTAGCAGAAGCTAAAGTAGGATTATTGAGATTTGGAGAATTAATGTCCGGTCAATTTGATAGATATGGTAACAATATGAGTTATTGGACATTAACACCATATCATTCGTTAATGGTTCAGTGTGCCGGTAGCAATGGTAGCGGCAATGGCAACTTCTTCAATTCGTCTCCGAGCTTTTCGAATGGCGTGCGGCCTTCTGTAAATCTAAAATCTAACGTGCAAATTATAAATGGTGATGGAACAAAAGAAAATCCCTTTGAGATTGCTCTACAATAAAAGTTAACTAGTAATACTAGTTTTCTTTTTGTATCATTTCATATTTATTGCAAATACTATTAATAATTTACAGTATTTATTAAATATGATAATATATAAAACAAGAGGAGGAATACTATGTTTCGTAAAAATAATAAAAATAATGAATTAGATTATAATGCTATTAATTCATTCTTTAATACTTCTAATAATATTTTAAAATTTGTAGGAGTATTAGTAATAATTCTTGTAGTATTAGTAGGTACTTATCTAATTAAAGAATGGAATATACTTGGTATTATAGGTACTATTTTATCAATAATATCACCAGTCTTTATTGGTTTTGTCATCGCTTGGTTACTTGATCCTATCGCTACTAAATTTTCTACTAAAATGCCAAGAGTTCTCTCTTGTATCCTAACATACTTAATTATCTTTGGTGGACTTATTCTAATAATATCATTTACCGTACCAACTTTTTCTAGCGGTGTCTCTGATATTGTTTCTGTCGTTCCAGAAATAGTTGATAATGCTCAAGATTTCGCCAGTGATGCTATAGAAGGACTAGGAGATAGTAAACAACTTGAAGATTATAAAGATACTATCCTTGATAAAATAGAAGAAACAGGATCATCAATCGCTAGTGTCCTACCTAATACTATTTGGAATTTTGGTAAAGGTTTTGTAAATGGTGCTGTTAATATTGTTTTAGGTATTATGATAGGGTTCTACTTATTATTCGATTTTCGTAAATTTCAAGGACATTTATTAAGTCTTATTCCTAAAAAATGGCATATGAATACTAAAGACTTAATGAGTAGAGTAAATGGTAAATTAAGAAGTTATGTTGGAGGAGTACTACTTGTTTGTTTTCTTGTCTTTGTAACACAATGTATTGGCTTTTCTCTAGCAGGACTATCTGCACCATTCTTATTTGCTTTGTTCTGTGCAATTACCGATGTAATTCCATATATTGGGCCTTGGATTGGAGGCGCTCCAGCAGTAATCGTTGGTTTCACAATTGACCCTATGACAGGAGTATTCTGTTTAATATCAGTACTTGTATGTCAACTACTTGAAAATAATTTCTATCAACCACTAATTATGGGTAAGACAATGAAACTTCATCCTGTAACAATTATGCTTGGACTCTTGCTTTTTAACTATTTCTTTGGTATGATAGGAATGATAGTTGCAACACCTGTGATCGCTACTTTAAAAATAATACTTGAATTTATTATAGAAAAAACAAAGATGGGCGAAAAGTTTAATGACTATCAAAATAATAATAAGAAAACGGATGAGAAAATGAGTACAAAAGAAGATATTGTAAAAGAGAGTTAATGTTTGGTGAAAATTAACCTTTATCCTTTTGGAAGCTATTTCTTTAGTTTTGTAGGGAGACCTTTATCTTTAATTAAGACCGAAGTAGGATGGTACCGTGTATAAATTTATATGCTCCTACATAGGTCTTTTTTATGTAATTTAGGAGTTGGTTATTGATGAAAATATTCTTATTAGCAGGTAAAGCTGGTTGTGGTAAAGATTTACTAGGAAGTTATATGAAAAATAAATTTGATTATATGGGTGAAGATGCTTGTATTCTCCATATAACTACACCTTTATATGAATATGCTAAAAACTATTTTAGTTGGGATGGTGATATGAAAGATAAACCTAGAGAGTTCTTACAAGAAATGGGAATTGAAGTAATAAAGAATAAACTAGGTAAAAAGTTCTTTCTTGTTGATAGATTATGTGAAGATATAGATATCTTAAAACACTATTTTGATGTCTTTATAATTACTGATGGTAGATTAATAGATGAGTTTGAGGAACTTAAAAGACGTTTTAAAGATGATATTAAGATTATTCATATAAAAAGAGAGAAGTGTAATAATAATCTATCAGAAAAAGAGAAGAATCATATTACTGAGACAGAAGCAGATTTATATAACAATTATGATTATATAGTAGAAAATACTACTAAAGAAGAATTGTTTAAACAAGCTGATAAGATAATAGAGGAAAGTGAGGTTGAATATCTTTGAATAAATTAATTGCAATTGTTGGAATGAGTGGTAGTGGTAAAAGTGTTGCAACCACCTATTTAGAAGAGAAAGGTTATTCTAAAATATACTTTGGAGGAGTTATCTATGATAAAATGAAAGAAGAGGGAATAGAAATAACTCCTGATAGTCAAAAAGAGTTTCGTGAGAACTTACGTAAAGAACACGGTATGGGTGTTGTCGCCAAATTACTTTTGCCTAAAATAGAAGAAGCTTATAGTAAAGGTAATACTGTCTTAGATGGTTTGTATTCTTGGGATGAATATTTAATCCTTAAAGAAAAGTTTAATAACTTAAAGATGATTTGTATTTGTTGTGATAAGAAAATTAGATATAAAAGAGTTAGTGAAAGAGTTGATAGACCTTTTAATGAAGAAGAAATAATAAAAAGAGATGTCGCCGAGATTGAAAACTCTGCTAAAGGTGGTCCTATCGCTTATGCAGATTATTATATTCTAAACAATGGAACAATTGATGAATATTATAATAGACTAGAAGAAATACTTAAAAATATTGATAATGAGTAATTTTTGCCACCGACAGTGGCAAAATTAAAACATACAATAATATACTTGTGCAATAAGATGCTGCACAACTCTAAAATAAAGAAATTTTAATTAATGCAGACGGCGTCTGCACAATTTATAGATATAAATAATACAAGAAGGAGAGAAGTAATATGAAATATATGACTAGTAATGAAATTAGAAAGATGTGGATTAAATACTTTGAAGAAAAAGGGCATAAGTATGTTAAATCCGCTCCACTTATTCCTATTAATGATGATTCTTTGCTTTGGATAAATGCAGGAGTTACACCATTAAAAAAATACTTTGATGGAAGTGTTACTCCAGAATCACGTAGAATTGTTAATATTCAAAAATGTATTAGAACTAATGATATAGAGAATGTTGGTATTACTAAAAGACATCAAACATTCTTTGAAATGATGGGTAATTTTTCGATTGGAGATTACTTTAAAGATGAAGCGATTGAATTTGCTTTCGAACTTTTAACAGGTAAAGATTGGTTTGATATACCTGTAGAAAAATTATATGTTACTGTTTATACAGGTGACGATGATGCTTATAATAAATGGATAGAAGTCGGTATATCTAAAGACCATATTATAAGACTTGAAGGTAACTTCTGGGAAATTGGTGAAGGACCTTGTGGACCTGATAGTGAAATATTTTATGATCAAGGTGAAAGTTTTGATAAAGATGGTGATGCTTGGGATAAATTTACTAAAGATGAAGATCAAGATCGTTATGTAGAGATTTGGAATAATGTTTTTAGTCAATTTAATTCTAAAGAAGGAGTTCCACGTTCTAAATATAAAGAATTACCTCATAAAAATATTGATACAGGAGCAGGACTTGAAAGATGGGCTTGTATCTTTCAAAATGCTGAATCTAATTTTGAAACAGACCTATTTATGCCAATAATTGAAAAGATAGAAGAATTAAGTGGTGTCCTATATAATGGAGAGACTGCTTTCAAAGTTATCGCAGATCATATGAAAGCCGTTACTTTCGCTCTTACTGATGGTGCTACTTTTGGTAATACAGGACGTGACTATGTCTTAAGAAGATTAGTTAGAAGAAGTGTAAGATTTGGACGTAAACTAGGTTTTAGAGAACCATTCCTATATAAACTAGTACCAACTATTGTAAAAGTTATGGGAGAAGCTTATCCTGAGTTAAAATCTAGATCAGGTGATGTTGCAGTTTATATCTTAGATGAAGAAAAACTATTCTTAAATACTTTAGAAGATGGAGAAAGACGTCTTAAAGAATTAATGAAAGATGATAATGACAAAGTAATTGGGGGATATGATGCCTTTAAATTATATGATACTTTTGGTTTTCCATTAGAACTTACAGAAGAAATTGCAGAAGAAAGTGGTTTTACTGTTAATCGTGAAGAATTTTATGAATATATGGAAAAACAAAGAAATCTTGCTAAGAAAAACTCTCGTAGTAAAACATCTATGGCTAGTCAAAAGAAAGTTTTAATGGACTTTACTAAACCATCAACATTCGTTTATGGTTTATATCGCTTAAAAAGTAGTGTCCTTGCTATAGTTAGTAAAGATAGTCTAGAAAAAACTCTAGACCACGATGGATATATCATCTTAAAAAGAACTTGTTTCTATTCTGAGTCTGGTGGACAAGTATCTGATACTGGTATGATTGTTGGTAAAAACTTTAAAGCAAGAGTTGTTGATGTTTTTAAAGGTCCTAATGGTCAACACGTTCATAAAGTAAAATTATTAGATGGAAAAATAACTGTTAATGATGAAGTAGAAGTAATAATAGATAAACAAAGAAGAAAAGAAATAGAAGCTAATCACTCTAGTGTTCATATTCTACAATATGCCTTACAACAAGTAGTAGATAAAAATATAAGACAAGCAGGTAGTTATGTAGATGAAGAGAAACTTAGATTTGATTTTACTTGTCCATCTAAAATAAGTGATGAAGAGATTATTAAAACGGAAGAGATGGTAAATAATATTATTAAAAAAGGAATTATAACTTCTGCTGAAGTAATGCCACTTGATAAAGCTAAACAAATAGGAGCAATGGCTTTATTTGGAGAAAAATATAGTGATACAGTTAGAGTTGTTAAAATAGATAAATCTATAGAATTATGTGGTGGTACTCATATCGCTAATACTAAAGATATTAAAAAATTTGCTATCTATAACTTTGAATCTAAAGGAAGTAATACTTATCGTATTGAAGCAGTTACTGATAAACGTGTTGAAACTACCCTTTTTGATGTTATAAAACCATATAATGATGAAATGGTTAAACTATTAATAAAAGCAAAGGAAATATTAGATCTTGCTAATAAACAAGGAATAAACTTAGATTTTGATGTTGAAATAGATAATAGTACACCTGTTTCTTATAAAGATATTATTTATAATCAAAATGAACTTAGTTATATTCAAAGTGAAGTTAAAGCTTTAGAAAAAAACTATAATAATGAAGTAGAGAAATTAACATTAAATAACTTAGATATATATTTAGATCGTACTAAAGAAATAAATGGTAGAAAATTCTTATATTTAGAACTTGATAATATAGAAACATTCTTAGTAAAAGCAATCGCTGATAACTTATGTAATAAATTTGATAGTGTTTTAATCTTTATTTCTAATATAAAAGAAGATGGTAGTGTTAACTTTATTTCTCGTAATTCTATTAAAGATGTTAATGCAGGACTTCTTATGAAAACGATAACTACTGCTTTTGGTGGAAACGGTGGTGGAAGTGCTACTTTTGCAAATGGTGGGATTAAAGATAAAGGCCACTTAAAAGAAATAAAAGAAAAGATAGAGGATATGCTAAATGAATAGTTATCTATTAATAAGTCCTTCTAAAAGTATTATTAATAAGAAAATAGAAGAACTTATAAATAAAGGTTTTAAAGATGGAGAAGTTACTACTTATGATTTAGAAGAAGATAGTATCACTACTTTACTAGAAGATGCTGATACTATCTCTTTTCTTGCTACTAATAAAGTAATTATTGGAAATAACTTTAACTTAGATCTAGATCTTACTTATCTTTTTAAATATTTAGATAATCCTAATCCTAATGTCTTATTAATACTAACATCATCTAAATTAGATGAAAGAAAAAAAATAGGTAAAGAGTTAAAACAAAAAATAAATTACTTAAAGTTAGAAGCAGATACTAGGAGTATTATTAAAGATATATTTAAAGATAAAAAGATAGATACTAGAGTAATAAATACTTTAGAAGAGTATTTTAAGGATGATAATGAGAGATTAATTAGTGAATGTGAAAAGTTAAATCTTGCATTTATTAATAACAAAGAGATAACTTATGATAAAGCGAAAGATATTATTATAAAACCTTTAAATAATAGTGATAACTTATCTTTCTCACTTGTTAGAAATATTGCCTTAAAAAATAAAAAAGAAGCCCTTTTAAATTATCAAGAACTTCTTAGTTATAATATAGAAAGTTATGCTTTAATGGGACTTTTAGAAAGTCAATATCGTCTTTTATATCAAGTAAAAGTCTTAAATAATAAAAATATTTCTTATAATGAGATAGCTAAAATATTAGAAGTACATCCTTTTAGAGTAAAAAAGACTTTAGAATTAATTAGATATTATTCCTTAAAAGAAATAAGTAATATTTTAAAAAACTTAGCTTTAAATGACTATAAGATGAAAAGTGGTTTAATAGAAGCAGATATGTTAATAGATTTATTAATATTAAATATAAAATAGCAATACTGATTGCTATTTTTCAATTTTTATGATACAATATGCAACATAAAACGGGGGAGTGTTAGTATGAAAAATAAAAGAAAACGAGATAGAGTATTAATTACATTTATATCTTTTGAATTAGCTTTTAATTCTTTTTTAGTTGCAACGGGTTTATATTATGAGAATAAGGGTAGTAAAACTATCAAAAACTTAGAAAGCGAACTTGCTAGTCTAAAAGATGAATTATTTAATTTAATTATCGAAGACCTAGTAAAAAATGATGAATATGATGTATCTACTCTAGCAGAGAAAGCCATAAATAAAATAAGTATGGAACCAATTAGAATGAAATATCTTGATAATTATGAAATTAATAAAGAAAGTGCCGCTAAAGCATATCTTGATAAAGAAGAAATAAAAGAGCATACAAATACTTCTTTATATGATGTAGAAAATGATGATATAAACTGGGATTTAGCTTTAGAGTATATTTATCAAAACAGTTTAGAAAATGCTAGTGAAGAAGTTGTTCCTTTATCAAAAGAAGAGATAAAACAACATTTAGAGTTTATTGAAGAAGCTTATGATGAAATAAAAGCTAAGTTTAAAGATTATGACACAGCAGAACTAGCTTGTAATTTAGAAAATTATTCTTTTTTTGAAAGTGAAAAAGATAATGGTAATTTTTATGCTGCGACTTATTTAAATAATATTACCTATTATCCACTTTTTGATGTTATTAGTGAAGAAGAACAAGAAAAAACTGTAAAACACGAAGCTTTTCATTTATTAGTTAATGGTTGTACAGATAAGGATATTAAAGATATAAACGGCGGTATTAATGTATTAAACATAGAAGATTCAGATAATTCTACAACATTATTAAGTTACAACTATAGTTTCTTAGAAGAAATATATGCCTCATTATTTTCTAAAGAAATTACTGATAATATTCAAACTAGTTATCTTAATTATAATGAAGCTCTTAATTTAGTTCAAGGTGTCTTTGCTTTAAATGAAGATTATAAACTAGATCAAATATTTTATAACATTGTATCTAAAGATGCTAATGGCTTTATCAAATCTATTCCAACTTATGGAGAAAATAAAGAACAATTTTTAATAGATACTATCAAAGCTCTTAAAGGTTTAGAGCTATTAATGAATCCTAATTTAGATTATTATAAAATATTAAAAGAGCAAAATAGCGATATTACATATTATCAATTTTTTAGAGAAATAAGAGACTATGTTTATACTCAATTTTCTAAAATTTATTATAACAATTTAATACTTTTAAACGAAAAACATCCTGAATTAACTCTAGAAGATAATAAAGCATTTATTACATTATATAATATTATGATTAATAATTTAGGGGTAGTTTTAGATGATGTTTCATTAGATAATGAGTATGCAACAAACTTTACTCCTTATAATATTGAAGTTGATTTACCTAAAGTAGAAGGACTACCATCCACATTTACAAAACCAGATATTCAAGATTTTGAAGAAACATTTAGCAAATATTTATCTAAGAAATATAACCTTGATAAAGAATTACCTAGAAAAACATTATTTGATGTTAAGGATGGTTATCAATTCCCTGAAATATTAGGAGAAGAAAAAAGAGCATTCTATCAAGCAATATATGACGGTGAAGAGTATAACATTTATAAAGAGAAAAAACTATTAAAATAAAAGGAGTTGTTAGTAATGATAAAAGAAAAATATTTTAGTTTATTTAAAGATGCTAAAACTAAAGAAGAATTACTTTTAATAGAATGGAAAGCCAGTAAATCTAAAAGTGAATATGATAAACAAATACTTCTAAAAGTATTTAAAATAGCATATGAAATGTTGGATAAAATAGAAGCCATTGAATTAAATGTTATAGATATATTAGTATTAGAATATAATAAAGGAGGTAATGTATATGAAAAAGCTTTAGAAATATGCGAAAATAATGACCTTATTATAAATAATATAGATAGTATTTTAAGCGATGAGATTGCTAAAATTATGAATAATGATAGATATAAGATAGTTTTAAATAAAATAAGATACTTATTAAGTAAAGAAATAATAAAATCAAAGACATTAAAAGAACAGAATGTTGATTACAGTATTGCCAAAAAAATAATAAAAATGTACTTTAGTAGTTGTGCAGATAATAAAGAAGAATTTCAAAAAATAACAGATTGTCCTAGAAGATGGTTTAATACAGCACTTGATATTTTAGAAGTAAAAGATAATCCAATGTATTATAAATATCAAAAAAGAAAAAGAGAAAAATTTATAGCAAAGAGGAAAATATCAGATAAAATAAAATATCAAAGAAAAGAAGAAACTTTAGTTGCAAATGTAACTAATTTATCTAAAGATGATATCGCCGAACTATTAAAAGAAAAAAATAGTATAGAGTTAAAAAAATTTGGTTCATTAAATAATTTTAATACACATTTAATTGTCGCTATAAATGAAGTGGATCCTAATTTTCTAAATGAATTTTTAAATGATGCTAGTATTTACTTTGTTTATGAAGAACAATATAAAAATTTAGTAAAAAAAGTTATAGATGAAATAAAAGAAGCTAATGCTACTAATAATAAAAAGCCAATTAATCTATATGATTATTATCTAATGGCTAATATGTCAATAGAAAGATTAGCTTCTATTGCTAAGACATTTAATGATGTAAAAGATAAATGGTTATTAGAAAAATATCTAGAAAAAAATGAAAGCATTTTAGAATTAGTGGATGATAAAAAGTTAAGAGTATTTCTTCAAACTAATTATATTACTTGTGGTAATGATACAGTTTCATTTACTAATAGTGAGTTTAAAAAAGCACTTATAGATATAAATGAGAAAAATATGCCATTAAGTAAAGGAACTTTATATGGAGCGATTAAACATCAAAAAGAACTAGTTAAGAAAAAATAAACTAGTTCTTTTTTAAGTTCTCTAAATATAAATATATCTCTTTTAATTTATGTTCATATCCTAAATCTTTAGGATGATAATATTTTTTATTCTTTAATTTATCTGGTAAATATTGTTGTTTAACAAAAGCATTTTTATAGTCGTGAGGATATTTATAAGTAGTAGAAGGATTCTTTAAATGTTTAGGAACATCTGATACACTACCTTCTTCAATATCTTTTAAAGCTTCATCTAAAGCGATATGAGCGGTATTACTTTTAGGAGATAAAGCCATCTCTGTAACAATAGTACCTAAAGGTATCCTTGCTTCAGGTAATCCTACTAACTTAGCTGCTTCTATCGCTGCCATTACTTTAGGACCAATAGAAGGATTAGCAAGTCCTATATCTTCATAAGCGATAACTGACATACGTCTAAAGATACTATCTAAGTCTCCTAAAGTAATAAGTCTAGCAAGATAATGTAAGGAAGCATCTACATCACTTCCTCTAATAGATTTTTGAAAAGCAGATAACATATCATAATAAGCATCTCCATCTTTATCAGCATAAAAGACTGGCTTACTATTTATTTTTTTAACAACCTCTAAATCTACTTTAAAATCATTAGTAGAGTAATATGATATTTCAAGAAGATTATAAGCAAATCGCAAATCATTTCCTGATACTTTAGCGATATAGTTAATTGTCTTTTCATCTATTTTTATATCCTGTAAATAAGGACTTTTTACCGCTTTATTTAATCCCTCTATAATATCACTTGTTTCTAACTCTTTAAGTTCAAATAATTGACATCTAGACCTAATTGCAGGGTTAATTGCGTGATATGGATTACTTGTAGTCATTCCTATTAAAGTAATAAGACCACTTTCTAGACAAGGTAATAATATATCTTGTTTATCTTTATTAAGTCTATGTATTTCATCCATAATTAAAACAATACCATCATACATTTTCGCTTCTTCAATAACAATATCTAAATCTTTCTTAGAATTAACTGTGGCATTTAAAAATCTATGTCTTACTCCTAAATCTTTAATAATAGCATTAGCAATAGAAGTTTTACCAATACCAGGTTTACCATATAAAATCATAGAGAATAATTTTTTATTCTTAACTAAATTATAAAGTATTTTATCTTCACCAACTAAATGTTTCTGACCTATTACCTCACTTAAAGAATTAGGGGCCATTTTTAATGCTAGTGGTTTATCCATATTATCACTTCCATTAATTTATTTTATCAAAAAATACTGTCTTTTTAAAGTTAATAATGTTATACTTTAACTAGGAGGGTTCTTATGCAGTATGATAGACAATTATTTATAAGATACTATAAAGAGTATTTAAAAGATAAAGAACAATTAGAAACTAATATAAAAGAAAGAATTATGTTATTATCTAATGAAATATTAAAAGAAACTGTTGATTTCTATGATAGTTTAAGTAAGGATCAAAAGAAAAAATTTAGAAAAATAAACTGTAATAACTTATTTAATCTTTATATGTATAATCTTATTGGTACTAATGAAGTAAATAATAATTTATATAATTTAATAAGCAAGTTTTATAAAAGTCCTGCTTTTCCTTTCTCACTTACTAATTTTCATTTCTTTGTAAATGATGAGGGAGTACTAATAGATGCTATAACAGGAGAAGATAGTAGTGAATTAACTGATGAAGAGAATAAATTTTTAATGGAAGTTATAAAAATTGAAACTTGTTATGATCCATCTTTCTATAATAAAGATGATATTTATATGATTAAAGTTTTATATGATAAATATAAAAATGAAAATAATAAAGAATTTCTTATCCAAGATAGACTTAGAACTGCTAAAAGAATAGATCAAGATATTACTAAAGGATATAAATGTTCACCTAATAAGGATATTAATCATCTTAGATGGAAATTAAGTGAACGAGCACGAAAAATTGAAGAACGATCTGTTGGAAGACAAAAACAACTTTTATTATATGAAGTTGACGTCGCTAGTTATGAATTATCATTAATTGAAGGAATAAGAGTAACAGATATATATGAAAGATTAGAAAATGAATATAAAAATGGAAATTTAATTAAAGAAGTATTTGATTATCAAATAGATGCTCTAATTAATGCTTATTATCATTTAACAGATGCAGAATTTAGAAAGAATAGTAAATATTTTAGTAGTCTTGACTTAAATCAAGATTTTGAAACAGCAAATCCAAAAATAAATCAAAAAATATTAGAAATGAAAACTAGAGATGGGGGAGTAGGAAAATGGAAAAGATATTAGAAAAATATTATAGAGATTACAAAATAATAGATAATTTATTAAAAGATAGGTTAAATGAAAGAGTTAATTTACTTAATGTTTTAAAAAATAAAGGTATAGATGAGTTTTACTTTTCCTTAAATAAAACTCAACAAGAAATGTATAGAAAAATACATAATGACAATGATGTTATAAAATATGCTAAAAATGAAGAAATTATAAAAAGTCTAGAAATAAGAAAGAAAAATTTATTAGAAGAACTAGGTTATTCTAAAATATTTCCTTTAAAAGGAGAAGAAAGATTAGATATTTATGTAAGTGATGGCATCGATACTTATAATGTTATAAATAATAAATCTACTAAAGATTTAGATGATGAAATGAAAAGTTTTATAAAAGAAGTAGTTAAAAATGTTTTTGGTTTGAATGAAAACTATACAGTAGAAGATATACCATTAATTAAAGTTTTGATAGAAAAGTTAAGGAAAAGAAATGTTCCTATTGATGATGTAGAAGATATTCTTTCTAATGAAGTTTCTAAAATACATTATGTAGAACAATCTAGAAATTATCAAAATGAACCAATTGATATAAATTTATTAGATGAAGAGATAGACAAATTAGTAGAAATGTTAAATTTAAATAATAGAAGTTGTAAAAATTTATATATTGAAGAAACATTAGTCGCTCATTATCAATATTTACTAATAAGTGGAGCTAGCATTACTAGTTTATATGAAAAATTAGAGGATTTAAAAAGAGAAGATCACTTATGTGCCTTAGTTAAAGCTTATTATAATTTAACAGATATTGAATTTAGACATAATAATGATTATTATGGTGTTAAAATAAATAATCCTTTAGATTTTATAACTGCAAACCCTAAAGTAAATCAAAAAATATTAGATATGAAAATAGGTGGTAAAAATGTCTAATGAGTTAGAAACAATTGATAGATATTATTCGTTATATAAGTTTTACAATAACTTAATTACATCTGCTAAAAGTAGCTTATTATCATTAAATAAAGATGAAAAAGAAATGAGAAAGCTAGAGAAAAGATTTACATCAATAAAAGATGAAAATGAGTTAGCGATATTCTTATCAGAAACATCTAAAGATGATTTAGTTTATATAAGAGAAAAAGCTTACTTAGATTCTTTAATTACTAGTAAAAAAGAGATAATTAAAAACTTTAAAAATAGTAGTTGTTATCCTTTTAGTAAAGGTTTTCATTTCTTTATAGAAGATAAAGATAAACTTAGTATAACTTGTGCAATAAGAGAAGAAAGTACTAAAGATTTAAGTAGCGAGCATAAAAAGTTTTGTAAAGATGTTATTTTAGAAAGTGGAGAGTTAATCTATAGTGATTATACTACTAAAGATATACCTTTAATTCAAGAATTATATCAACAAGCTCCTATTAGACAAAAAACTAAAATACATCGTTATATCTTAGATAATAGTAAAAAGAAATAGGAAGAAGTGACAAATAGTGAAACGTAGTGAAGTAGATAGAGAAAAATTAAGTCCTATGATGAGACAATATTTAGAGATAAAAGATAATTATGAAGATGCTATTATCTTTTTTAGACTAGGTGACTTTTATGAAATGTTTTTTGAGGATGCTGTTACTGTATCACGTGAGTTAGAATTAACTTTAACAGGAAGAAATGCTGGACTTGAGGAACGTGTTCCTATGTGTGGAGTACCTTTTAAAGCTTATGAAGGATACTTAGATAAACTTATAGATAAAGGTTATAAAGTAGCTATTGTTGAACAGTTAGAAGATCCTAAAACTACTAAAGATATGGTAAAACGTGATGTTATTCAAGTAGTTACTAAAGGTACAAGATTAGATAATTCTATTAATGCTAAAGATAATAATTATATCGCTTCTATCTATGATTTAGAATATTGTTATGTTATATCTTACTCTGATGTATCTACAGGAGAAGTCTATGTATTATTACAAGATAATAATAAAGATCATCTATTAAGAGAAATATTAAGACACGAATTTAGTGAAGTAATTGTAAATAATAAAATAGATAGAGAATTTGTTAATACCTTAAGATCTACATATCATTTAAATGTTACTATTTATGATGAATTATATAATGGTAATAAATATAATTATGTATATAAGAATTTAAAAGATATAAGAGAACAAACCGGTATTAAACATTTAATATCTTATTTAACTAATACTAAGAAAGGTGATTTATCTCACTTAATAGAAGCGAAAAAAGAAAGTTTAAAGGATCATTTACTAATTGATAATAATACTAAAAGAAACTTAGAACTTACAGAAACTGTTAGATTAAGAGAAAGAACCTTTAGTCTTTTATGGCTTTTAGATAAAAATAAAACTGCTATGGGTAGTAGATTATTAAAACAAAATATAGAAAGTCCTTTGACTAATAGAAAAGAAATAGAAAGAAGATATGACTTTGTAGATAAATTAAGAGTAGAGTTTATTTTAAGAGATGATTTAAAAAATAATTTAGATGAAGTATATGACTTAGAACGTCTTGCTAGTAGAATTACTTATGGTAATTTAAATGCTAGAGACTTGCTACAACTTAAAAGTAGTTTAAAAGTATTACCAGAGATTAAGAGAATACTAAAAGAGTTAAACTATTATAAAGAAATAGAAGATTTTCCTGAAGTATTTAGTTTACTTGATAAAAGTATTATAGAAGATCCTCCTATTATTTTAAGAGAAGGACACTTAATTAAAGATGGTTATAATGAAGAGTTAGATGAGTTAAGAAGTATATCTAGTGGTTCTAAAGACTTTATTTTAAATCTTGAACAAGAAGAAAAGGAAAGAACTGGTATTAAGAACTTAAAAGTTGGTTTTAATAAAGTATTTGGTTATTATATAGAAATTAGTAAAGGTGCTGTTAAAGATTTAAAAGAAGAGTATGGGTATGAGAGAAAACAGACTTTATCTAATTGTGAGAGATTTATTACTCCTTTATTAAAAGAAAAAGAAAATATAATATTAGGGGCAGAAGAGAAGATTATTAACTTAGAATATAATTTATTTATGAAGATAAGAGAAACTATTAAAAGATATATTTCTTCTTTACAAAAAACTGCTAGTATTATAGCAGAAGTAGATATGTTACAATCTTTTTCTACAGTTGCAGATCTTTATAACTATGTTAGACCTAATATTACTGATAACCATTCAGTTAAAATAATTGCATCACGGCATCCTGTTATTGAAGAAGTAATGGCTCGTGATGATAAAAAGTATGTATCTAATGATATAATTATGGATGAAGATACATCTATACTCTTAATAACTGGTCCTAATATGGCTGGTAAATCAACTTATATGAGACAGTTTGCAATTACCGTAATAATGGCACAGATTGGTTGTTTTGTACCTGCTAAGAGTTGTTCTATGCCTATTTTTGATAAGATATTTACAAGAATAGGAGCGAGTGATGATTTAGTTAGTGGAGAGTCTACTTTTATGGTAGAAATGAAAGAAGCTAATCTTGCTTTAGAAGAAGCGACTAAAGACAGTTTAATTCTTTTTGATGAGTTAGGAAGAGGTACAGCGACTTATGATGGTATGAGTCTAGCACAAGCAATATTAGAATATATTCACGATAAAATAGGGGCAAAGACAATGTTTTCTACTCACTATCACGAATTAACTAGTCTATCTAATAGTCTAAATCATTTACAAAATGTTCACGTATCAGCAGTAGAAGAAGATGGTAAATTAACTTTTCTACATAAAATAAAACTAGGTTCAGTTGATAAAAGTTATGGACTTAATGTAGCAAGTCTTGCCCATCTTCCTAATAGTTTAATTAAAAGGGCTGAAGAAATACTTAATATTTATGAGAGTGAAAATGTTAAAGAAAGAGAATTTACTCAAACTAGTTTATTTACTCTTGAAGAAGAAGAGATAAAAGAAGAAGAGAAAGTTAATGAAATAGAAGAAATGGTTAAAGAGTGTGATCCTTTAAATATGACACCAATTAATGCTTTAAACTTTCTATATGAATTAAAAGAAAAGATAAAAAACGAGGAGAAATAATTATGAGATATGATGATTTAATGATTTTTGAAGGAATGTTTATTGATGTTTCAAGTGAAGATATGAAATATGTAATAAGAAAAGAATTAGGGGAAGATATAAGCTATAACATAGAAGCATTTGATTTTGACGAGCAAATAATAAGCTTAAAAAAAGATGAAACAGATGAAAGTTATGAGATAGTACCTATAAAAATAAGTGGTTCAACTATAGGAATAAATATTAAAAGAGTGAAGAAAAAAGCAAATGGAGAAAAGTTTAGCTTATCTAAAAATATTGTTTATAGAGGTAAAGAAACTAAAGGTGTTACTGTTTCAACTTTAGAAAAAGTAGAAACTAAAGATTATACTATCTTTTTTGAAAATACTCAGAATATAATAAAACAAGAAGATAAATTTTATATAACAGATCGAGAGAGTCTTGGATTATGGGTTTATGACAATAAAATTTTACAAAACGAGACTAATA
The DNA here is from genome assembly GCA_944331725.1 of uncultured Bacilli bacterium. Next base: position 16,703 of record CALVJE010000011.1, read on the forward strand.
AATATTTTGGTATTTTTGAAGATACAACTTGTTATGGGCAATTTGATTATCATAAAAGATTATCTCAAATAGAAAAAACTATAAATTGAAATGCACCCCTTAGGGTAGACATACAAAAAAAGTCTAATTTATGATAGAATACACCTCCGAAAGGAGGTGTATT
>CALVJE010000012.1 GCA_944331725.1 uncultured Bacilli bacterium
AACAAAGTTCACCTTTGTTGCTTATCAATTAATAAATTCGGATATCATTTCCGGATTTCCAAATTTAAATTGACCTTGTTTAAAATATATAGATATTATTATTTATAAGATTATTATGGATAAAGCCATAATAACTGCGTCTTTATGAACTTTTTAGCCTAATACTTTGAAAAAATTCTAATCTATAGTATAATACTAATAGATTTAAAGAAAGAAGGAATATATATGAAAATAATGTCTGTAAATGCTGGTAGCAGTTCACTAAAATTTAGTCTTTTTGATATGGATAAAAGTAATTGCATTGCTAGTGGTTATTTTGAACGTGTAGGACTAGATGGAAGTTTCTATACTATTAAATATAATGGTGAGAAAATAAAAGAAGAAGTAGAACTTCCTAATCATACAGTTGCTGTTGAAGTAATGTTAGATAGACTAATTACTTTAGGAATAATTAAAGATTTAGATGAAATAGATGGTATAGGTCATCGTATTGTTCACGGTTATACATATGATCATTCTGTTGTTATAACTGATAAAGTTATAGAAGATATAAAATCATATGCAGATTTTGCTCCTTTACATAACCCAGCTCATATCTTAGGAATAGAAGCTTGTAAAAAAGCTTTACCAAATGTTCCTATGGTCGCTGTCTTTGATACCGCTTATCATCAAACAATGCCTAAAGAAAACTATATTTATCCAGTACCATATAATTGGTATGAAAACTATGGTGTTCGTAAATATGGCGCTCACGGTACAAGTCATAAATATATCGCTGAAAGATTAAGTGAAGTATTAAAAACTAAAAACTATAAAGCAATCGTTTGTCACTTAGGTAGCGGATGTTCTTTATCTGCTATTAAAGATGGTGTATGCCAAGATACATCTATGGGTTTTACCCCTTTAGCAGGAGTTATGATGGGAACACGTAGTGGTGATATTGATCCTTCAATCATTCCTTACATAATGGAAAAAGAAGGACTTAATGCTAAAGAAGTAGTAGATATGTTAAATAAAAAGTCAGGACTACTTGGAGTTAGTAGAAAATATAGCGATTATCGTGATATTAGAAATGCTATTAGTGAAGGTGATGAACAAGCAATATTAGCTAATAAAATCTTCGTTAATACTGTTGTTAAATACATTGCTAACTACTATGTAGAACTTGAAGGAATAGATGCTTTAGTATTTACTGCAGGACTTGGTGAAAACAGTTCTCCAGCTCGTCACGATATCATTTCTAAATTAAAAGTATTAGGTATAACTATTGACGAAGAGAAAAATAAAACTACAGGCGAAGAAATAGAATTAACAGGAAAAGATTCTAAAGTTCGTGTTTTTGCTATTCCAACTAATGAAGAATTAATGATTGCTAAAGAAACTTTAAATTTAATTTAGATAGGAAATAAGTATGTTTAAAAAAATATATAAAGAAATAAAGAAATATAACACAATTGTAATTGCAAGACATATAGGAGTAGATCCCGATGCCCTAGCAAGCCAATTAGCTTTAAAAGAATCAATAAAATTAACCTTTCCTAATAAGAATGTTTATGCTGTTGGTAATGGATCTGCAAAATTCTCTTATATGGGGCGTCTTGATAAGTTAGAAGACTATGATAATTTTCTTCTAATAGTTTTAGATACTCCAGATAAAAAGAGAATTGACTATAAAGATTATAATAAAGCAAGTATGATTATAAAAATAGATCACCATCCTTTTATAGAAGACTTTGGTGGTCTTGAATACATTGACGATAAAGCTAGTAGTACTAGTGAAATACTAATGGAACTATTACTTAAAACTAAATTAAAATGTAATAATGAAATAGCAAAACTTCTTTATTATGGACTAGTCTCAGATTCTAATCGTTTTCTTTTTGATAGTTCTACTTCTAAAACATTTTCTCTTGTAAGTACCTACTTATCTAAATATCCTTTAAAACTATCAGACATTTATACAAATCTATATTTAAGGCCTCTAAAAGAAGTAAGACTTGAAGGTTATATTTCTCTAAATATGAAAGTAACAGAAAATGGTGTTGCCTATATCATTTTAACTAATGACATTATAACCAAATTCAAAGCAGATAGTGCTTCAGCAGGTAATATGATAAATAACTTTAATTTCATAGATGAAGTCTTAGTTTGGATAATTGTAACCGAAGATATTAAAAATAATAATGTTCGTGTTAATATTAGAAGTAGAGGACCTGCTATTAATAAAATAGCCGAAAAATATAATGGTGGTGGACATACTATGGCTAGTGGTGCTAGACTATCTACTATCGAAGAAGCAGAAAGTCTAATCTCAGATATAGATTATGCTACCGAAATTTATCTAAAGAAAGAGATGATTAAAGATGAAAATAACTAAATCAGAACTTAAAATAATGGCTACCCGTCGTAGTCAATATCCAACCGATTTAAAAAATGAATTTCTTCTAGTAGGACGCAGTAATGTTGGTAAAAGTAGTTTTATCAATACACTTTTAGGAAGAAAAAACCTTGCAAGAACATCATCTCATCCTGGAAAAACCCAGACTTTAAATTTCTATTTAGTAAATGATGACTTTTATCTAATAGATGTACCAGGCTATGGTTATGCTGAAACTAGTAAAAAAACAAGAGCTAAATTTGGTAAAATGATAGAAGAATACTTAGAAACAAGAAAAGAATTAAAAAGAGTCTTTATGATTATAGACTTTCGTCATAAACCAACAGAAGATGATGTTTTGATGTATAACTTTTTAAAATACTATAACTTACCAGTTACAATAGTTGCAACTAAAGCCGATAAAATAGGTTCTAGTAAGAAAGAAAAATGTAAAAAGCAAATAACAGACACCTTAGATTTAGTAATGGGAGATGACTTAATAATATTTTCAAGCATTACTAAAGAAGGAAGAAATGAAATTCTAAAGAAATTAGAAGACTTAATCATCGACACGATTTAAGTCTTTTTTCATACCTTATAATAGGTGAAGTTTTGTGAAATTAATTATAAAAAATGATAACTTAATATATTTAATAATACCAATTAATTTAACAACTGATAATAAAGAAATAACTATTAATAAAATTAAAAATATATTCTTAAACTATAATAAAAAATATAACCTTTTAGAACCAGGTTTCTATGAAGTGAGAGTTTATAATAAAAAAATAGTAGGAACAATACTTCTAATAGAGAAAATAGATACTTTTGAATTCTCAGAAGAAATAGACTTAAGAATAACTATAAAAGATAAAATAAAAGTATACTTAGAACTAATAGATAAACTAGACTTTCCTAATTATCCTAAGAAAATTGATGTAGATAATATCACTTATAAAGAATATCTAAAACTAATAGAACATTCTAAATTAATAATAAATGAAAAAAGTTCTCCTTAGAGAACTATAGCAATCATATTATTAGAGCCTTTATTAACTACTTTAGTTAAAGTTTGTTGTAACTTATATCTAATATTATCTGGCATAGAATTAATCTTCGCTTGTATTCCTTCTTGAACAATATTATCTAAGCTTCTACCAAATATTTCACTCTTCCATATCTCACCAGGATTATTTTCATAATCTCTCATTAAGTAATCAATTAACTCTTTACTCTGTACTTCACTACCAATAATAGGTTCAAAAGTAGAATTAACATCAACTCTAATCATATGAATAGAAGGGGCAACTGCTTTAAGTTTAATACCATATCTAGGTCCTTGTTTAATAATCTCAGGAGTATCTAATTTCATATCAGCAAGTCTTGGAGTAGCAACACCATATCCTGTTTGTTTAACCATCTTTAAAGCATACTTAATTTGATCATACTCAGCTTTCGCTTCTTCATAATCTTGAAATAATGATAAAAGGCTAGCTTTACTAGTAACATCTATCTTAATAATATCTCTTAATACCTCACTATATAAAGAACTAGGAGCTTCTAAATTAATAGTAACAATACCAGTAGCAGGATCAACTTCTGATAAATAAGCCTTTTCAATAACTTCATTACTTCTAAAATGTTCAGTAATTTTCTCTATATCTCTTAACTTATCAACTTCCATAACACTTTCACGAATCACATCTATATAATTACGTTTAATAGGATTATTAGCATTTAAAATAGCAATCCACTCAGGCATATTAACTTTAACTTCTAAAACAGGGAATTCATATAAAGCTTCTCTTAAAATACTAGTCATTTCTCTTTCATTCATCGCTTCAACATTAATAGGTAATACAGGAACATCATAAGTATCTTTAATAGACTCAGCTAGTCTTTCAGTTTCAGGTAGAGTAGGGTGAGTAGTATTAAGTATTACAATAAAAGGTTTACCTATCGCTTTTAACTCTTCAATAACTCTCTCTTCAGCTTCCAAATAATCACTTCTATTAAACTCCCCAATAGAACCATCTGTAGTCATAACAATACCAATAGTAGAATGATCTTTAATAACTTTCTCAGTACCTATTTCAGCAGCCTCTACAAAAGGTATCTCTTCATCATACCAAGGTGTTTTAACCATTCTTGGACCATCATCATCACTAGCACCTTTAGCATTAGGAATAACATAACCGACACAATCAACTAATCTAATATTACAACTAAAATCATCTATATTAACTTTCGCTGCGTGATTAGGAATAAACTTAGGTTCTGTCGTCATAATTGTCTTACCTTGAGCACTTTGAGGAATTTCATCAAGTGTTCTTTTCTTCTCATATTCATCTTCAATATAAGGAACAACTAGAGTTTCTACCATTCTCTTAATAAAAGTACTTTTACCAGTTCTAACCGCTCCAACCACACCTAAATATATATCACCACCACTTCTTAAAGCAATATTCTTAATAATTTCTGTTTTTTCCATAACCATCACCTTTTCTAATATTCTAATAAATATTATTCATAAAAATTAATAATATGAAAGAAAGGAGTAATTTTGGAAAACTTTTTAACTTACTTAGAAAAAAATAATAAATCTTTTTTTAGTGATCCTTTTAATGATGTAGATAATCTAATACTAGCATATCTATCATATCTACATTTTCCAACTAAAAAAATAAAATTAAAATATTTAGATATAAATAAGACTACTAAAATATCTAAAAATAAAGAATTTATAAAAAGAGTAGTAGAAAGTAAAAGATTTAATGAAATAGAAGTATGTTTTCCTATAGAAGATACAAATGATTTAGAAGAAAAACAATTTTCTGCAGTTACATTTTTACTACCTAATAATACTATGTATATATCTTTTAGAGGAACAGATTCAACTCTCACAGGTTGGAAAGAAGACTTTAATATGGCTTTTATGTTACCAGTACCTGCTCAAAAGGAAGCTTTAAACTATGTAGAAAAAATAGCTAAATTAATACCTAGAGATTTTTATATAGGAGGTCATTCTAAAGGAGGAAATCTTGCTGTATATGCCGGTTGTAATATAAATAATAATCTAACTAATAGATTAATTAAAATATACTCAAATGATGGCCCAGGCTTTCTAAAAGAATTTTTAACTACCTCTAATTATCAAAGTGTAAAAGAAAAAATAGAAAAGATAGTACCATCATCTTCTATTATAGGAATGCTTCTATATACTAATGAACATTATAAGATAATAAAAAGTAGTGAAAACGGCATATTAGAACACGATCCATTTTCTTGGTTAGTCAAAGATAATAGTTTTATTATATTAAAAGAACTTTCTGATGGCACTGCTTACACTAATAAAGTTATAAATGATTTTATAAGTAGTCTATCTAAAAAAGAAAGAGAAATCTTTATAGACTCTCTTTTCACAGTACTAAAATCAACTAATTTAGCGACTCTAGATGAAATAAAGAAAAATTTCTTAATAAAAATTCCTAATATTTTAATATCTATCTACAAACTAGATGATGTTAATAAAAAATATATCTTAAAGACTATAAAAGCTTTAATAAAAAGTTCTATTACTAATTTAAATCTTTTAATACCAAAGGATTAATACCAGTAATTTCTACTATTTCATTACTAGATAAATTAGCTTTCTTAAGTTTTTTAGCAATTTCTATTTGCATATAATACTCACCATCACTCTTTCCATCATCATAACCATTATTATAGCTATTAATTTCAATCTCTTTGATATTTATATTTCTTTCCTCTTTAAGTTTTTTATCAAATATCTCTCTCATAGAAAATCACGCTCAACTATCTTTATTTTAACAAGCGGTAAGTCAGTAATATCTTTAATAAAGTCGTGAGAGAATTTTTTATTAAGTAATTTTATACAGACAAGTATCTTTTCATCAAAACAGCCATTATCATAGCCTTCATCATAACCTGCTTTATAAGCCTGTTTTTTTAAGTCATCCTGATATTCTTTAATAAACTCATCATCACAAAGCATCTTTTCAAGCTGATGAACAACTTCCATCATAACTTCTTCACCATTAGCAATTTCCCTCATTTCTTCTAAACTATCAGCACCTAATAAGGCTAACATAGCATCCTCTCTATTAGTACCATCATAACGAACTCCTTTTAAAGGATCAAGGAAGACATCACATACTAAAATATTTTCTTTTTCCCCTTCATCATTAATAATCTCTTTTTCATATCTTTTAATAATAGTTTTTTCATCTTCAGGACACGAAAATTTATTAATATTAATTTTAATTTTTTTCATATATATTAATCTCCTCTCATAAATAAATTAGATACTTTTCGAAAAGTGAATTTACCATAACACAAAGTAATATTTAATGCAAAAAGTGAATTTTTAAAATTGAGGAAAAAAGTGCTTTCAATTTATTAAATTCCCCTAGAGAAAATTAAAAATTGACCTCCAAAAATAGGGTCAATTTTAAAAATTCATACTTTTTTAAAAAAATTAAAACATCTTATCTACATTATCAGGAACTTCATCTTTCATAATAGTTTTTATTATTTTTGCTTTCTTCTCACTACTTACACTTTTACCAGTCATATTAGCAATCTCATCAACTACTTCCGAAAGTACTTTCTCATCTTTCATATTACCTTTCTGTAATTTATCTGCTAATGATAAAATAGTATCTTTATTAACATTAGTCTTTTGTTCAACTTTCTTAAAAAAACTGTCTCCAAACATAGAAAACCTCCTACTTCTATAGTATGAGGTTTTAATATTTTTGTTCCTATATATTATTATAATACATTTTTTAATCAGAATTTTTTATTACTTCTTCCAACTCTTCATCAGTTACTGTACTTAAATAGATTTCTCCATTAAAGCAGCCTTCACCTGCTTTGCAATTAAATAGTTGTGATTCTTTTATAATGTGATTATTCTCATTGATAGTTTTAATTAAATAAACTTCTAATAAGTATAAAGCTGATAAAGAGAAAAAAACATTGTATTGATTCGCATCTTCAATATTTCCTAATCTATTATGTTTAAGAGTGGTATAGGTTTTCCACCAATTTAAATGGGCAGAATTTTTCCACTCTTTAAAAGGAACTAATTTAATGTAGTTAGACCTTTCTATATTTATCTTATCTTTATGAAGAAAGATATTTTTACTTTCTAATATTTGTTTATATTTAAAAATATTAGCTTGATGACTATCACTATTACCAGGTAAACCACACAAAACTTTCATAACAGAATCAATTTCGGAACATATTGACTGTATTAATCCGAAAAATTCAACAGAGAGCACTTCTTATTTTTTTTATCAAGTGCTACATAACGGAAAGTATTAATAAAATTAGATTCCAAAGTTAAATAGTATTCCCAATAGTCTTCAACAAATTCTGCTGCTGTCATAAAAATCAACTCCTTAAAAATTATAATTTATTTAAATAATAATTTTAAAAATACGTTTTTACCTTTTTGAACAATCAACGAATTATTTTCTAAATCATCTAATGTTATAACTCTAGTAATGTCATTTTCTCTTTTTCCATTAATTTTTATTCCATTTTGTTCAATAATTCTTTTAGCTTCTGATTTAGAAGATACTAATTCTATTTTTACTAGTAAATCTATCAAAGATAAATCTAAAGAGGATTTTTCTAAATCAACTATATTTATATCATTAGGAATTAAACCTTTAGAAATATTATTATATCTTTCAACTGCTGGAGCAACAAATTCTTCTCCATAATACATTCTTATTATTTCCTTTCCAAATTCTTTATGAGCATTTACTATATCATCTTTAATCCACTGTTTATATGTATCAGTATTAATATCGGTTGTAAGTTGAAAGTATGTTTCTAAACATTCATCTGGTATCTTCATTGCCTTTTCAAACATAATAGCTGGTTCTTCATCGATTCCTATATAATTATCTAATGACTTACTCATCTTTTCTTTTCCATCAAGACCTACTAATAATGGAAATACTATTACATCTTGTGGAACTTGGTTATAATCTTTTTGTAATTCTCTACCTACCAATAAATTGAAAGTTTGGTCAGATCCACCAATTTCAATATCAGCTTTAATAGCGACAGAGTCATATCCTTGCATTAAAGGATACATAAATTCATGTATTCCAATAGGTATATTATTTATAAATCGATTTTTAAAATCATCTCTTTCAAGTATTCTTGCAACAGTATATTTTCCTGTTAATTCTAGAACATCTTTAAAATTCATTATGCTTAACCATTCAGAATTATAAACAATCTTAGTTTTGTCTTTATCTAAAATTTTAGTTACCTGTTTAAAATATGTTTCTCCACTTTTACGAGTTTCTTCAAAAGTTAATTGAGGTCTAGTTTTATTTTTACCACTAGGATCTCCAATCATGGCTGTAAAATCGCCTATAACAAAAATAATTTCATGTCCCATATCTTGCAACATTTTTAATACTCTTAAAGGAACTGTGTGTCCTAAATGTAAGTCAGGTCTTGAAGGGTCTGCACCAAACTTAATAACTAACTTTTCATCACTTTTTAACTTTTTTCTTAACGAATTCTCATTAAATATTTGAATTGCTTTTCTTATAATAAGTTCTATTTGTTCATCTTTGCTCATTTTTTATTCCTCCTAAATAGTTTGTATAGTTAATTAAATTACAATCATCAAAGTAATAATAGTAATAGTCACTATCCATACAAACCACCTCCTTGAAATAAAAAAACGAACAATCATCCCAAAGGACGATTGCTCGTGGTACCACCTTTATTTGTAATAATAGTATATTACCTCTTATTGATAACGGATATTATCCGATTAAAATCATCATTTGTAATTCATTATTTTATTTTTGCTTATTTACACCAACCATAAGCTCTCTTTAAAATATTATAAAATAATTACTTCGAATGAATCGCTTTTTAATTAACTGGCTATATTATACAATAGTGTATGTAAAAAAGTCAAATTTGTATCAAACAATATAATTAACTATTCCTCTCTTGTTTTTCTAACTTTTTTAAACACTTAGCTTTCCTTCTTCCAAACTCAAGTGACTTTTTATTAAACTCTTCTAAACTAATAAGTTTTTTTTGAAATCTATCATTTAAAATTTCTACCGCTCTATCAATTCCTTCTAACTCAGTTTTAGGATCAACTCTTCTAAATAACATAATTACTCTCCATTTCTATTTTTAAACTGAAGAACAATAGGGGTTCCTTCAAGTTCAAAATTTTCTCTCAATTTATTTTCTAAATATCTCTCATAAGAAAAATGTACTAATCCCTTACTATTAACTCTAAAAGTAAACTTAGGAGGTTTTATACCAGTTTGACTAACAAAATAAATCTTAAGTCTTTTACCTTTATAACTAGGAGCAGGGTTCAAACTATAAGCATCTTCAATAACTTCATTTAAAACACTAGTTTTAATCTCTCTACTAATATTTTCTTTTACCTTTAACACTTCAGGCATTAAAGTATGAATACGTTTTTTAGTTAAAGCAGATAAGAAGACAACAGGAGCATAAGTTGCAAATTGAAATTCACTTCTAACTAGTTTCTTAAACTCCGATATGTTAGCATCTTCCACTGCATCCCATTTATTAACAACTATAATTAAACCTTTACCACGTTCTATCGCATAACCTGCAATATGTTTATCGTGTTCTTTAATACCATCTTCGGCATCAATTACTAAAAGACATATATCACTCTTATCAATAGAGTTCATTGACCTAAATAAACTATACTTCTCGATCGCTTCATAAACTTTACCTTTTTTTCTCATCCCTGCTGTATCAATTAAAACAAATTCTTCATCGTGATATTTAAAAACGGTATTAATAGAATCTCTTGTTGTCCCTGCTACATCACTAACAACAACTCTATCTTCATTTAAAATAGCATTAGTTAAAGAACTCTTACCAACATTAGGTCTACCTATAATTGCAATTTTTAATCTATCATCTTCATCATTTTCTTCTTTAGTTTTAAATCCACTAGTAACTTCATCCATAAGTTCAATATAACCAGTATTATGAATTGCACTAATAGGAATATAATTATCAAACCCAAGTTCATAAAAGTCATAAATATTATCATAACTATCTTTATTATCCATCTTATTAATGGCAACAACTATTCGTTTATTACTTTTCCTTAAAATATCTCTAACAACTAAATCATTACTAGTAATACCATCTTTAGCATCCACAACAAAGATAACAACATCCGCTTCATTAATAGCAATCTCCGCTTGCATCTTTATCTCATCATTAAATTTTTCATCACCAAGGTCAATTCCTCCAGTATCAACTAGATAAAAGGGTTTATTTAAATAACTTACTTCTTCATAAAGTCTATCCCTTGTAACTCCTGGAACATCTTCTATAATAGCAATACGACTACCAGCAATTTTATTAAATAAAGTACTTTTTCCAACATTAGGTCTACCAACAATCGCTACAATTGGTAATTTCATAGACTAACACCTCTTTTCATATCACTTATTGTATCATATCTTTACACAAAATTAAATATCCTCTATAATTATATAAAAGGAGCATATGCATGTTAAAAAGATTTAAAAAATTTAAAAAACGATTAATAGAATATTATAAAGAAGAAGATAATAAAAAAGTAGCCATATTTTATACTGTTTTAAGATTCTTAGTTATTCTCTGTTTAATAAGAGAAATATTTATGGGTAACTATCACAATGTTTTCTTATGTATTTTAACTTTAATATTATTTGTAATACCATTCTTTGTCGAAGATAAGTTAAAAGTAAGTATTCCCAATGTTTTAGAAATAATTATTCTTCTATTTATATTTTCTGCAGAAATACTAGGAGAAATACAAAACTTCTACAATATTATTCCCAACTGGGATATGATACTTCATACTCTTAATGGTTTCTTAGCAGCAGCGATAGGTTTTTCTTTAATTGATATTTTAAATAGAACTGATAAATTTCATATTGAACTTAGTCCTATCTTTGTTGCCTTAGTATCATTTTGTTTTTCTATGACTGTAGGAATAGCGTGGGAGTTCTTTGAATATAGTGTCGATAGCATTTTAAGTACAGATATGCAAAAAGATACTATTGTAAATAAAATATCATCAGTTAATTTAACAAATGCCAACGCTTTTGATCCTAAAATAATTACAGGTATAGATGGTACTACAATTCACTATGATGGTAATACCATAACTATAGAAGATGGTTATCTAGATATAGGTCTAATTGATACAATGGAAGACTTAGTAGTAAACTTTATAGGAGCCCTAACATTCTCAGTTCTTGGTTACTTCTATATCAAAAAACGTGATAAATATAAAGGAATAGAACACTTCATTCCCAAAAAGAAAAAAGCTTAAGAGTAAAATCTTAAACTTTTTTTTACTTAAAAACATTTCTTTTAAGTTCGATAATATCAGTTAGTTCACAATCTAAATAATTACAAAGTCTTTCTAATACTATTAAATCAAGTCTTTCACTTTCTCCATTTATATATCTAGTAACAACTTTATAATCAGTTCCTGTGTCTTGGCCTAGTTTATTTTTACTTATATTTTTCTCATCAAGTAAATTACCAAGTTTAAAGTAAAAAGCACTGTTACCAATTTTAACCTCAATACCATCTTTTTTCATTATATCGCCCTCAAAATAATTCTAACAATAACATTGGCTGTATGACTACTGGTTATATGACTAATAATAGTATTGCTACAAAAAGGTAAATTATACATAACTGTTGATAATAATATTTAAGTCATATATAATTGTGTAAAGGAGTGTTTATATGTTTATAGGTTTAATTTTTATTTTAATAGGAGCTTTATTTTTAATATCAATAATCGCTCCAGAGTTTAATATTGACTTTTCTTATTTAATACCTCTAGTTTTAATGGCATCATCTTTATACTATATTATAAAAGGTAAGAAATTTACCCTTGCAAACACAACTGTTTTATATTTAGGAACTTGGTTTTTATTAGAAGAATTAAATATTATTAAAGATCCACTAGATGATGCCTTTTTTCCTATTCTTTTAATAATTATAGGACTATTCATTGTAATAGAAAGTTTAAAAGTAAAAAAAGTATTTAAAAGAAAAGATAATAATCTAAAAAACTACTATGGTATCTTTAGTGGACTAGAAGAAAAAATAACAGATACTAATTTTAAAGGTGCTAATATTTATAGTGTCTTTGGTGGAGTTGACTTAGACTTAAGAGAATTAGAGTTAAAAGAAGATATAACTATTAATGCTTATTCTATTTTTGGAGGTACTAGTATTTTTGTTAAAGATAATTTTAAAGTAAAATTTAATTCTTTCTCACTATTTGGAGGTAATGAAAATAAATCTATTACTACCGATAAAAAGAAAGTTTCAACTTTAACAATTAACTGTATATCAATCTTTGGTGGAACAGAGGTTAAGTAATAATCTTACAAATTAGTAAGATTATTTTTCTTGTAAAAAACAAAAGATATTAGTATCATTAATATGAAGGTGATAATATGCAAGTAACAATTTTAGGAACAGGAGCATTTGGTCTTGCTCTTGGAAATTTATTACACGAAAAAAGTAAAGCTGATATTATTTTTTGGACGGCTTCCCTAGAAGAATATTTAGAAATAACTAATAATAACACTTATGATAGAGTCTTAACTGGAATAGAATTAGCTTCCAATCTAGATGTTACAATGGATTTAAGTATTGCTTTAACCGCTTCAGATTTAATTATTGTAGCAGTACCTTGCAATAATGTAAGAGAAGTATTAACAAAAATAAAAGACTATTTAAATGATAATAGTAGAGTAATATTAGTTTCTAAAGGATTAGAGAAAAATAAAGATTTATTAATGACAGAAATTTATCAAGAACTAAATTTAAAAGGAAAAGTATCATATCTTGCAGGTCCAACATTTGCTAAAGAGCTTATTGTTAATAGTAAATCAGGCTTAACTCTTGCTACTAAAGATGAAAAAACTAAAGAATTAATGCTAAGTTTATTTAAAAATACAAATGTGGAAATAGAAGTAATAGATGACTATGTTGGGTTAGAATTATATGGTATTATTAAAAATGTTCTTGCTATTCTTATGGGAAGTATTAATAGTAAATATAGGGGTGACTCTACTAATGCTTATTACTTAACTAAAATATATAACTTTGCTAAAGAATTAGTTGTTAAACTAGGTGGTAACGAAAAAACTGCTACTTGTTATGGTGCTTTAGGGGATATTTTATTAACTTGTAATAGTAAAAATAGTCGTAATTATAATTATGGTGTTTTACTATATACTAATAAAATAGATGCTGATACTTATAAAAAACATTATACTGTTGAAGGAAGTATTGCTATTACCTCTTTAACAAAACTATTAAGAAAGAATAATCAAACTTCAGAATTTTTAGAAAAACTAACTGAATATTTTAATGGTACTATTAGTCTTGATGAAGTATTAGAATTATTCTAGGAGTATATATGGAAGTATATTTAGAATCAATAAAGACAGCATTTCTTATCTTTCCCTTTCTAGCATTCTTAATAACACTCCCATACTTATTATTACAATATCATAAGTATGGTTCTGTACCTTTAATTAGAAGTAGTATTGTCTATACTTTTATTCTTTATCTATTAACAGCATACTTTCTTGTAATATTACCTCTACCAAGTAAAGAAGAAGTATTAATGATGCCAACTAAAGTTCCCCAGTTAATACCATTTACCTTTATAGGAGATTTTATAGAATCATTTAAAGAAAGTACAAGCATTATTTCTTTTCTTAAATCACCAATAATTTATACAACACTCTTTAATATTGCAATTACTATTCCTTTTGGTATTTATTTAAGATATTACTTTAAGAAAAAAAGGTATACTACAATTATTTATACATTCCTTTTAAGTCTATACTTTGAAATTACTCAACTTACAGGTCTTTATGGTCTTTACCCTAAAGCATATCGTCTTTTTGATGTTGATGATTTAATTATAAATACACTAGGCGGACTAATAGGTTATCTAGTTACACCAATTGTTACTATGTTTTTACCGGCAAGAGACGAAATAGATAAAATATCTTATAGAAGAGGTAAAGTTGTCTCTATTTATAGACGTTTCCTAGCTTTTCTAATAGATATCTTTATATTTGCAACAATAATATTTATAATGTTTGCTTTAATAAACTTTAATAACTTTTTAGTACCTTTAATAATAACAACGACAATTTATTATATAATTTTACCTACCTTAACTTCATATACTCTAGGAAAATACCTTGTCAAAATAAAACTAGAAAGTAAAAATAAATATAAACACTTATCAATATTTATAAGACAAACTATCCTTTACTTTGGTATAGTCTTTGGTCCTATTATTTTAGCAAATTATAATGATCACATTAATGGACTTATAATACTATTTTATATTTTATTTATAGTGTACACTTATTTCGAAATGTTTTTAAAATTTTTTGGTCGTAAAAAACCATTAATATATGAAAGGATAACTAAAACTGAAAATATAAGTACTGTTTATTATATTGAAGAGCCCGAAAATGAACCTAGTCAAGTAGAAAAAAATGATGTATAATGTAACAAAGGAGGATAAAGATGAAAGTAGAAATAAAAAAAGTAATTTGGCCTTCTTTAATAAGTTCTATCTTTCTATTACTATTAGGTATATTACTATTTTTTAAAAGCAGTGCAACTTTAGTTGGAATATCATATTTAGTAGGAGGAGTATTAATTGCTTTAGGAGTAATTGCTATAATAAACTTTTTAAGAAATAGTACTAAAGATATTTTTGTAGAATTAAACATTGTTTATGGTATTGTTAGTATAGTAGCAGGAATATTTCTGGTAACAGTGCCTGAATTTATAGGTAGTATTATTCCTATCATTGTAGGTATTGCTGTTATTATAAGCAGTTCATTTAAAATTCAACAAGCGCTTGTTTTAAAGAATTTAGGTAGTAAATATTTTGCACCTTCTATTATAATGGCTATAATTTGTTTAGTCTGTGGTGTTGTAATTTTATTTAATCCGTTTACAAGTGCTGTTGTTGTTACTAAAATGATAGGATTATTTATGATAATCTATGCTGTTTTAGATATTATTAATAGTTTAATATTAAGAAAAAGCAGTAATATAAGTGTAGAAATAAGTACTAATAGAAAAGAACACAAAGGCAAAAAAACAAAAACTGCCAAAGTAGTCAAAGAAGTTGATAAGGATGATGAGGAATAATGCAGTTACTTAATCTAAAAAGCACATTAAATGAGTTTACTAATAAAATAAATAATTTTCTATCTCCTTATACATCTGAACCAGTTTTTTGGGTAGTACTTGCAATAGTATTATTGTTAATTTGCTGTTGGGGTATAAGATATTTTGGTAAGAAGTAAGTGCCTTAAGACTTACTTCTTTTAAATTAAAAAGAAAGGAGCTATTATGGAAAGATTAAAAATAGGTAAAACATATCAAATTCACAGTTATAAACATAATGGACAAATATATAAAGCTTGGGATGAAGCAGTACTTCTTAAATATGATTTTAAAAATGGTATTTTAATATTTGGCAATAATTGTACAACTGTAACTGAAAAGGATGGACATAAATGGAAGACAAAAGAACCGGCAATTTTATTTTTCTTTTTAAATAGATGGTATAATATTATAGGACAATATAAACAAAAGGGAATAAGCTATTATTGTAATATGGCTAGTCCTATTATAATAGAAGATGAAACAATTAAATATATAGATTATGACTTAGATGTAAAAGTATTTCCTAATGGAAGTTTTAAAGTTGTGGATAAAAATGAATATAATTATCATAAAAAAAAGTTTGCATATCCAAAAGAGATTGATCATATTTTAAAAAAAGAAATGAATAATTTAATAAATGAAGTAAGATCAAAAACTAATTTTTTCAATAATAATGATATAAAAAAGCTAGTATCACAGTATTTATCGCTAACAAATGAAAAAAAATAAAAAAAATTAAAAAAAGTGTTGACACATAGAATAGCCTCTGATATATTAGAAAACGTCACTTGAATTTAGAGCTTGTCAGCAAATAAAAAAGTCGAAAAAAATCGAAAAAAAGTGTTGACAAAACAGCTTTGAATTTGATATAGTGGAGAGGCGTTGACACAAGCTGTCAAACAAAATATACCAAATAAAAAAGTCGAAAAAAAATAAAAAAAGTGTTGACAAATAAAAAACAATTTGGTATATTAAAAACGCAGCTTGAGAAAAGCAAAAAAATGTTCTTTGAAAACTAAGCAAAACGTCAATTTTGAGTTGTCGGGATTAAATCAAATAATTAAACTTTTAAAATTTTTTATTGAGAGTTTGATCCTGGCTCAGGATGAACGCTGGCGGCATGCCTAAGACATGCAAGTCGAACGAAGTGGC
>CALVJE010000013.1 GCA_944331725.1 uncultured Bacilli bacterium
TAATAAAAAAACAATAAGCTTTTCTAATACTAAATTTCACTTTACTCCAAAACTGAAATTTAACTTTAAAATTAAGGTTAAATGTAAAAATCAGTAAAAACCATTGATTTAGAAAGTCTTTCGTGCTATCCTTATTATGTAAGCAAGATATGCTTAAATTAATAGGAGGTTTTATATATGAAAAAAGTAGAATTAGTTGAAGCTGTTGCAGAAAAAGCTGGTTTAACTAAAGCTGATGCAACTCGTGCTATTGATGCAACTTTTGAAGCTATTACTGATGCCTTAGCTAATGGAGATAAAATTACATTAGTTGGATTTGGTACTTTCAGTGTTTCTAAGAGAGCTGCACGTGAAGGACGTAATCCTAGAACTGGTGAAACTGTTAAAATTGAAGCTAGAAATGCTGTTTCATTTAAAGCAGGATCTGCTCTTAAAGATGCAGTAAACGAATAAGCCAGCAATGGCTTTTTTTCTTTGTGTTAATTTATTTAATTATTATTAATATTCTTACCTTTATTCTTTATGGAGTAGATAAATTTTTAGCTTGTCATCATTACTATAGAATCAGTGAGAAACTTCTATATTTATTTAGCATATTTGGGGGAGCTTTAGGTGGCCTTTTAGGAATGCTTTTATTTAGACATAAAACTTTAAAATTAAGATTTTATCTTGTTAATATTATATCTTTAATACTATGGGGTGTGATAATATGGGAAAATTTTACATAATAGATGGTTAAACGGGTGATGTGTAGTAGTAAAATACTTAATTAAATGATACAATATAGGTGGAAAAGGTTGGGATAAAAATAATGTTAAATACGGCTTTAAAAGTTTTAAGTATAATAGAAGATAATTCTTATGAAGCATATATTGTAGGAGGGTTTGTTCGTGATTATATAATGGGTATTAAATCTAATGATGTTGATGTTACAACTAATGCTACTCCTAAAGAATTAATTAAAATTTTTCCTAATGCTAATATAGATAATGAAATGTATGGTAGTGTAACAGTTTACTTTAATAATATTAGATTTGAAATAACTACATATAGATATGAAAATAATTATTTAGATAATAGACATCCTGATGAAGTTAGGTATGTTAATGATTTAAGTATTGATTTAAAAAGAAGAGATTTTACTATTAATACTATTTGTATGGATAAATTTGGAAATATTAAAGATTTACTTAATGGTAGAGATGATATAAATAATAAAATAATAAAAACTGTTATTAATCCAATGGATTCTTTTATGCTTGATTCTCTTAGAATATTAAGAGCGATTAGATTTGCAACTACTTTAGATTTTGAACTTTCTAGTGATGTAAAAGAAGCGATTAGACAGTCTAAATATTTACTTGAAAATTTATCTATTAATAGAAAAAAAGAAGAGTTAGATAAAATATTTAGTAGTCCTAATATAGAAAAGGGATTAAAGTTAATAAAAGAATTTGAGTTAGATGGTATCTTAGGCTTAAAAAATATTAATAAGGTAAAAGAATGTAGTCAAGTTATGGGAATATGGACTTTATTAGAAGTAGATGATATTTATCCTTTTACAAGAAATGAATTACAATTGATGAGAGATATTAGAAGAGTTGTTAATGATGATCCTTTATCTAAATATAATCTTTATTATTATGGATTATATGTATGTAGTGTAGCATTGGAAATTAAAGGTATTAGTAAAGATAAAATTATGGATGTTTATAAAGGAATGGTAATCCATAAACGAAGTGATATCTTGATTGATTCTTATGATATTATGGAATGTTTAGATATAAAAGAAGGACCTGTTTTGAGTGAGATATGGAAAGAATTAGAAAAAGATGTTATTGATTTGAAAGTAGTTAATGAGAAAAAAGAGTTGATTTCTGATGTAAAAAAGATATATACTAATTTAGTATTAAAGAAGGAGGAAATTAATGAGGCAAAAGCATCTAGTTAATTTACTTATGGATGGAAATATTGTAGTACCTTTAGAGTTTTATCGAAGATATAAAGAATTAAATGTTACATTGGAGGAGTTTATCTTTCTTATGTATTTAAGAAGTAAAGGTAATTTAATATTGTTTGATCCTATTTCTATTGCAGAAGAGTTAGGGTATAGTTCTTTTGAAGTTTTAGAACTTATTTCTTCACTTAGTGATAAGAAATTGTTAGTAATAGAAACTGTTAAAAATGACAAAGGTATTGTTGAAGAAAAGTTAGATTTAAATTTATTTTATGAAAAAATGGTTTCATTGATGTTAGATGATAAAGAATTTAAAGAGGAGACTAAACTTGATGATAGTATTTTTTCATCAATTGAAAAAGAGTTTGGAAGAACACTTAATCCTAGTGAAATAGAATTTATTAAGGCTTGGTCTAGTAATTTTAGTAGTGAATTAATTATAGAAGCAGTTAAAGAAGCAGTGTTAAATGGTGTTTCTAGTATTAGATATATAGATAAGATATTATACGAATGGGATAAAAAAGGGTTAAGGACTATTGATGATGTTAGACATTTTTTGAATAAGAAAAGGAATGAACCTACTGATCCTGTCGAGGTGTTTGAATATGACTGGTTTGATGAAGATGAAGAAGAGTGAAAAAGTTGTTATTATTAGAGATTATTTAGATTATTTATTTAAAGAGCCTAAGTGTGAACTTAATTATAATAATGACTATGAATTACTTATTGCTATTGTACTTAGTGCACAGACTACTGATAAAAGGGTTAATAGTGTTACTGATATATTGTTTAATAAATATAAGAGTTTAGAAGAGTTAATGAATGCTGATATTAAGGATATAGAAGAAATATTAAGACCACTTGGGTCTTTTAGAAAGAAAGCTTTTTATGTTAAAGAGATTGCTAGAATATTAGTAACTTTATATGATGGTGAGGTTCCTATTAAAAGAAAACAATTAGAAGATATGCCTGGTGTTGGGAGAAAAACAGTTAATGTATTTTTAGGAGAATTTTATAATGTTCCTTTGATAGCGGTTGATACACACGTTGAGAGAGTTTCTAAAAGGTTAGGTCTTGCTAAAGATGAAGATAGTGTTAGAGAAGTAGAGGAGAAGTTAAAAAGAGCCTTTAAAAAGGAAGAGTGGGCTAAAATACATCTACAGTTAGTTCTTTTTGGTAGATATCATTGTAAAGCTGTTGCACCTAATTGTAGTGAATGTAGATTAAAAGATATTTGTAAATATGAAAAAAGAAGCTAAAAACTAGCTTCTTTTTAAGTTTCTGGAGGACTAGGATTTTCTGGATTATCACCACTGCCTCCTGAACTTCCAGTTATTGTTACAGTAATATTTCCTGTTTCTTTAGTTTCTCCATCATATGTAAATCTATATTTCAAAGTATAGGTACCAGCAGTTGATATTATACCAGATGATGTATCAACATTTGGAGATATACTTGATAAAGTCCAATTACTAGTACTACTAGTTACATTAGTAGAACCGTTGTAAACAGTTACATAATTTGTTATGTCGCTAATGTTAAATGTTTCTACATTAATAGCACTAGCGGTTATTCGTAAGTTTGCACTTTGTTTTTCTAATGTATAAGTAGCAGCTTCACTATTTAGTCCATCATATTTTTGGAAAGTAGCGACGACTTTATAAGTACCATAAGGATTACTTGGATTATTAATAGTATAATTTGTATTAGTAGTAAATCCTAATAATGTGTTATTAAAGTAAACATTATAACCAAAGTCTCCATATGAAGAATCTACATTACCTGGATTAACAGCGTTCCAACTTAGTTTAACACTACCATTAGAATATGTAGCACTTAAACCAGTAGGAGTTGCTAAATTACTTGTTTCAGCATTTCCTGTAGGTTCGTGATCCTTTTTGAAATATTCATAAAGTATATTACCTGAATATCCTGTTCCTGCAACTTTTGCCGTTGAACTACCAGAGACAAGAGGAACTCTTACAACACTTTCTGGCATTGTAAATTCTTCTTTATTATCTTCAAATACTTCATTAGCGATAGCAGTGAATAATCTATCACGTTGTACTGTTCCAGATAAGTTATGAAAGTAATAACCTTGAGCGACTGATTCGGCTGTTGTTTTTTCATAACCATACCACATTGCTATAACTGTTTTTGTAGTATATCCAACAACCCAAGAATCTCTAATAGCATCATCAGCCATACCAAGTCTTTCTCTTGTTGCTTCATCAAAGTTAGTAGTACCAGTTTTCATTGCAACTCTATCCATAGCTCCACCACCAGTTATACTAGTGTCATCTAATATACTAGTTATCATAAAGGCAGTAGAGTCTTCCATAGCTTTTGTTTTTTCACTTTCGTGTGTATATTCTTCGCCAGTAGAGTTTAAAACTATTCTACTAACTGAATATGGTTCATTATAATAACCACCATTAGAAAATGCAGCATATGCACCAGCCATATCAAGAGAGTTAACTCCAGTAAAGGCTCCTAAAGCGTGAGCTTCGTGTATTTTACCATTTTCTATTTCTGGTTCTATTCCTAGCTTTTGTACAAATTCAATAATCTTAGAATTATCTACTTGTTGGAAAGCTTTAAGTGCAGGGATATTTCTTGATAGAGATAGTGCTCTTCTTGTAGTCATATTACCCATAAAACTACCATCCCAGTTATTTATTTCTTGACCTGTACTATAAGAATATGGTTCATCTACAAACATTTTATAATTATCATTACCATCATTATAACCAAAGGTAGAAGCATTATTGTATTCAATTAATGGTCCATAATCAAATAATGGTTTTGCAGTAGATCCAGGTTGTCTTTTAATATTATCACTTGTTGCAAAGTTTAAGGTATTAACTCCTGTTTTATTTCTTCCTGCTCCTACTGCTAATATTTTACCTGTTTCACTATCTAAGACTGTAACACCACTTTGAATAACATCATTAACCCAATTATAAGTTTCACCATTCATAACTCTATTTATTCCATCTTGTTTATCACGGTCTAAGTTAGTATATATTTGCATTGAAACTGTATATGGATTATAGTCACTACCTAGTTTATTTTCTACTTCAGCGACAACTGTGTCAATATATCCTTGATATTCACTATTACCACTTGTATCTGCAGATTCATTGTAATTAACTAAACTTTCAATACTAATTGAGCTAGCAAGTTCTTTTTCTTCTTCTGTAATATATCCGTGACGTTCCATTAAGTAAAGAACAGTATCACGTCTTTTTGTAACAGCTTCAATATTTTCTTCATTAGTTGGTCTATAAGTATTAGGAGCTTGGAACATTCCTGCTATAATACTAGCTTCTGCTAAATTTAAATCACCTACATCTTTATTGAAATAAACTCTAGCAGCTTGACTTACTCCATAAACATTACCACCTAAGTTATGGTTATTAACATAAAATTCAATTATTTGTTCTTTTGTATAATTCTTTTCTAGTTTAAATATTGATAAATAAATATCTTGGAATTTTCTAATAACACCATCGATACCTGTTGCGATACTAGATGTTAAACTGTTTTTTACAACTTGCATTGATAGGGTAGAAGCACCACCAGCATCAGAATTACCAAATACTTGACCAATTGATGCTCTTAAGAATCTAGGTGCATCAAATCCATTATGTTGGAAAAATCTTGAATCTTCTGTTGCAACTATTGCATCTACTAATACTTCTGGTAATTCATCATAAGTTACTTTATCACGCATTTCACTACCTAATTTAGCAAATTCTTCACCATTGATATCATATAAAACAGTAGGTTCACTACTATCTAATTTTTCAGCATCAAATTTAGGATTAGCTGATATAGCAATATAAATCATAAAGACGATACCTACTAACATTACTAAGATACCAATAGATAGAATAATAATTAATATTGTATTAACTACCTTTTTCTTTTTAGGTTTATTTTTAACACTATCTACTAATTTAGCTAGTCCTACAATAATTAATATTCCTATACCCATAAAAAGAGTTGTTAACAATCCTAATATAAAGTATCCTACAATCATTAAGATAATAAACATAATTAGAAATATTAAGAATATATTATTCTTTTTTAGTTTTCTTTTTCTTTTAGCTTTAGATTTTGCCATTATATTTTACCTCCAAAAATTCATCTACTACTTTTAAGTAGTCAAGTCTAGGATTATAACCTTCCTTGATTAAGTATCCCTTTTCTTTAAAGTATTTAATTGGTATTGACTTTCTATCATTACTTTTTATAAAAGAAAAAAGGTCATCATCTTTTAATAAGTATGTTTCATTTAATAAGTCAAAACGAACTACTATAAAACCGATTCCCCCGTGTCTTGTTATATTTTCTAAATGTTTTATTTGGTGTTTATGAATATTTGCTAAAGGGAATGCTGTTTTATTTTTAGTTTGTTTAGCTTCAAAGTCAATATAATAACCTTTATAGATACCATTATAGTCTGTTGTTGATGGTTCTTCATAAAAAGCTTCTTTGATTGTTGAAGTACGATCTTTTCTAAAGTCTACTTTAGTTACTTTAATTGGTGTTGGCTTTTTATATATATATGCTATATCTTTACTTCTATAATATTCATTAGATTGATTAATATCATCTTCAAGGTTCATACCACGATGACTATAGTTAATAATTTGGTTATTACTTTTCTTTATCCCCATAGGATAATTCATTTATATCACCTTGTTACAATTATACTATAAAATTATAAAAAAGGCTATATATATTTCTTAGTTGTTATCTCCTTTAGGATTTATTGTTTTAAATTCTCTTCTATTAGCTCTTGCTATAGTTTCATTAATATCTTCTCTATAAAAAGGTTTACTCTTTTTGATTGTATATACTTTTGTTTTTTCTTCTTCATCAGTTATTTCTTCTACTAAATCTTTGTTTTTTATAGCAATGGCAGTACATTCTTTTATAAAAGGTATTTTAGTTGCAAGATAATTATTTATATAAGGACATATTTTTTCTAGTTCTATAAATTCATAGTAACAGTCTTTTGGTATTCCTGTACTTTTTATTTTTCCATCATTAGATTTATAGAAACTAAAATAAGAAAATTGTTGTTTTCCTTTTATCATATCATTAATATCTTTAGTAAAATCTAAATCATTATCTTTTGATATTAAATATTGAATTATAAGAGTTGCTTTTTCTATAACTAGAGAGTCTTCTTTTAGAGTAAAACAGTGATTGTTGTTATTATTATCAGTAAAGTTTATTTCAATTATTTCTTCAGTATCATCTATCTTATCTTGCATTATAAATTTAATTTCATCATTATCAAGATCTCCCATTATTAATCTTTCTAAATATATTATATTATTTTTATCGTGATTTAAACTGAAAGCGATAGTGTTTCCTTGAAAATGTAATCTATTAGTATTAGAATCTAAAGATATTTTCATTCTTTCTATCTTCTTGTTCTTATTATTTAATAATTTTACTACTCCATTAGTTATTGAAAACTCTAAATCATTATATTTAAATAGATTAATAATCTCTTCTGTTTGGATAAATTCCATTATATAATCCATTATATTCATTATAATCAGTCCTTTTTTATGGCTTATAATACATCTTTTTTATTATTATGTCAAAATATTTCTTGTTTTGTCGGATTTGTTGTTATTTTCTTTTTGTTATTTTACTATATAAATATAGAAAGGTTGGGACTTTTATGAATAATAGTGATGTTATTTTACTTTTAGGAAAAATTGATAGTAATGTTAAGGAAGCTTTAAGATTAAATGAAATACAAATCATTAAAAGATTGACAAAATAAGATATCTTTTCTAAAATAAGAGTGTAAAGGGATTGGTGATTTAGATGTATCAGAATAAAATTACATTAACTCCTCAAGAGATTTTAGAGAAGGACTTTAAGATTGATACGAGAGGATATCGACTTAAAGAAGTGGATCAATTTCTTGATGTTATAATCAGTGATTATGAACAATTCTTTACAATTATTGATAGTCTTGAGAAGGAGAAGGCAGAGTTATTACGTGAGATAATGACTTTGAAACAAGACTTGAGAAATGCTAAAATGAATGCGGAGATTGTTAAGAATACTGATACAATGGAAATTAGTAATTTAGATATTTTGAGAAGACTTAGTCAACTTGAGAAAGATGTCTATGGTAGAAAAGATGATGATTAATATTTTAGACAAGTGCTGGGAATAATTATTCCTAGAGGAAAGTCCATACTCACACATTCTGAGATGAATGTAGTGTTCGTGCTTCGAGGAAAAAATAACTTGAAGGTAGTGTTTTAAACACTAACGGCGAAGTTTTTACCTAAGGAGTTATCTATGGTAAAACTTTATAAAGTGCCACAGAGACGAGTGTTTAGGAAACTAAACAGTGAAACGCGGTAAACCCCACGAGTGAGAAACCCAAATTATGGTAGGGGAGCTTTAAGAAGAGAAATGAATTTTCTTAAGGGCTAGTAATAGCAGATAAATACTTGTCACCTAGTAATAGGTACAGAATATGGCTTATTAAATATTAATTATGATAGATAGGAGATAGTGAGGTCTATGAAAGAGTTAGGCGAATATCTTCAAGATGTAAGGCGAGAGAACGGTGTTAGCTTAGAAGAAGCGGCTAGTGATTTAAATGTAGATGAGGCTTTACTTGAAAATATTGAAGATGGTAATATTAGAGCTTTTAAAGATATATATTATTTAAAAGATTTAATTAAAGATTATGCTAAATATTTAGGACTTGATCCTGTTAAAGTACAAGAAGAGTTTAATGATTTTTTATTTGAACATACTTCTAAAATTTCTCTTAGTGATATAATGGAAGCGAAGAAAAAAAAGGAAGAAGAAGAGAAAAATAAAGAAGAGAAGAAGGTACAATCTCCTTATACTAAAGAATATAAAAAGAAAATTAAGAAATGGCCTATTGTTTTAGCTGTTGTCTTTTTAATTTTAATTATAGTTATATCAATAATAATTATTAAAACTATTAATAAAGATCCAGTTATGAATAGTGAATTGAAAGGAATAGAAGTTTATGAATACACCTACTAAATTAACTTTTTTTAGAATTATTTTAACTATTGTAATGATTATTATCTTAATATTTCCATTTTATCTTGTAGGATTTAGTTTTCCACAGTATGAAGTTATGGGAATATATATTAGACTTGAATATATAATTGCTGGTATTATTTTTGTTGTAGCTAGTTTAACTGATTTTTTAGATGGTTATTTGGCTAGGAAGAATAATCAAGTTACTGACTTAGGAAAAATGTTAGATGCTATAGCTGATAAAGCTTTAGTAAATAGTGCTTTAATAATACTTTCTTATAAAGGGTTTATTCCTGTTGCCATACCAGTTATTATAATATTTAGAGATACTATTGTAGATGCTATTAAGATGCAAGCTTCTAGTAAAGGTAGAGTAGTTGCTGCTATTAAATCTGGTAAAATTAAGACTGCTTCTATGATGGTTGGTGTTGCTTTAGTATTTTTCTATAATTTACCATTTGAAATTTGGAATATAAGAGTAGCTGATTTTCTAATTTATTTCGCTACTATTATGTCTGTTGTTTCTATGATAGAGTATTTTAATCTTAATAAAAAGTTTATTTTAGATAAAAAAGAGGAAAATTAAAATTCTTCTTTTTTTGTCTTTAAATTTATATATTTTTATAAATAAATTAAGGTAATTTGGTTAATTTGAGATAAATAATATTTAAAAATTTAAAATTAACAAACTTTTGTTCGAAAAAAGTCTTGACAATTTAATTTTTACTATATAAAATAGAATTGTAATTAATTTTTGGGAGGATATTTATGAGTAAATCAACAGTGAATAAAGATAAAAATTTAGAAAGTGTTTTAGCAGATATAGAGAAACAGTTTGGTAAAGGGGCAGTTATGAGACTTGGGGATAATCCTCATATGAAGTTAGATGTTGTGTCTAGTGGATGTTTAAGTCTTGATATTGCTTTAGGAATAGGTGGATATCCAAAGGGAAGAATTATAGAGATATATGGACCAGAGTCTAGTGGTAAAACTACTTTTGCGTTACAGGCAATTGCTGAAGTACAAAAGATTGGGGGAAGAGCAGCTTTTATTGATGCTGAGCACGCACTTGATCCTATTTATGCTAAAAGACTTGGGGTTAATACTAATGAACTTATTTTGTCACAACCTGATACTGGTGAACAAGCTTTAGAAATATGTGAAGCGCTTGTTAGAAGTGAAGCGGTTAGTATTGTGGTAATAGATTCTGTCGCTGCTTTAGTACCACAAGCAGAAATTGATGGAGAGATGGGAGATTCTCACGTAGGTTTACAGGCTAGACTTATGTCACAAGCTTTACGTAAGTTAAGTGGAACTATTAATAAAACTAATACTATCGCTATATTTATTAATCAATTGAGAGAGAAAGTTGGAGTAATGTTTGGTAATCCTGAAACTACTCCAGGTGGTAGAGCTTTAAAGTTTTATTCAACTATTAGACTTGATATAAGACGTAATGAACAGTTAAAGATAGGAGATAAAGTAGTTGGTAATAAAACGACTGTAAAAGTTGTTAAAAATAAAGTAGCACCTCCATTTAAAAGTGCAGTTGTTGATATTATGTATGGTGAAGGTATTTCTTTAGAAGGAGAGCTTGTTGATTTAGGTGTAGAAGCAGGTGTTGTTGAGAAAACTGGAGCTTGGTATTCTTATAATGGAGAGAAACTTGGACAAGGTAAAGAGAATGTTAAATTACTTCTTAAAGATAAGAAAGATTTGGCTAAGGAGATTGAAGATAAGATTAGAGAGTTTTATGGTATTACTTTAGATAAAAATGAAAAATAGGAAGTGTTGGTGCTTCCTTTTATAATGTTTGTAAATTAATTTGTTCTTCTTCATTGGTTATTAATGTGAATAAATCACCTGGAGTACAATTTAATAATATACATATTTCTTCAATATATTTAAAACTAATAGAAGTTGTTTCTCCTCTTATAATTCTATTTAAATTTCTTGATGTTATGTTCATTCTTTGACATAACCAGTATTTGCTTCTCTTATTTTGTTTTAATAACTCTTCAATATTTACTTTAATCATAAAATCACTGTCTCCCATTACTAAAATTTTATAAAAAAAGATAAATATAAATAAGATACTTGCATTACCTCTATTTATCTTTTCTTGACAAGAAGAGAATTAAAACTTACAATAGAGTTAGATTATAGTTTAGATTTTTATTTAAAATATATTCTAATGGAGGTATAATATGGAACAATTTTTATTCTCCATTTTACTTATAATTTTTGGATTAGTTATTGGTTTTGGATTAACTTTTTTAGTTGATTTTCTAAGAGAGAATACAACTTCTAAGAAAATAAATAAAATGTTAGAAGATGCAGAGAAAAATGCTGATAAGATAAAACGTGATGCTGTTATGGAAGCGAAAGAGAAGAGTTATCAGTTAAAACTTGAAGCAGATAAGGACATTAAAGAGAAAAAAACAGAACTTAAAGATAGTGAGAATAAACTTTTACAAAGAGAGTCTAGTCTTGATAAAAGGGATGAACTTTGTCAAAAAAGAGAAGCTACTTTAGATGAGAGAGAAGAAAAGATAATTCAAAGACAAAAAGAAATTCAAGAAAAAGAAGCAAAAGTGGAGGAAATAAAGAAAGAACAAATTGCTTTACTTGAAGATATTTCAGGTTATAGTAAGGAAAAAGCTCACGACTTGATTATGAAAAATGTAAGAGAGTCTATGAAAAGAGAGATTGCTTTATATATTAGTGAACAGGAAAATGAAGCGAAACTTGTTGTAGATAAGAAAGCACAAGAAATAATTGTTAGTTCTATGCAGAAATATGCTGCTGATATTGCAAGTGATCAAACAGTTACTGTTGTTAGTTTACCTAATGATGATATGAAGGGTAGATTAATTGGTAGAGAAGGAAGAAATATTAGGACAATAGAAGCGATTACAGGGGTAGATTTAATAATTGATGATACTCCTGAGGCTGTAGTTTTATCTAGTTTTGATCCTTTAAGAAGAGAGATGGCTAGACTTACTCTTGAAACTTTAATAAAAGATGGTAGAATTCACCCTACAAGAATTGAAGAAGTTTATGATAAAGTATGTAAAGAAACTAAAGAGAAGATAATTGAGTATGGAAATAGTGCTTTATTTGAACTTGGTATTACTAAGATGGCTCCTGAATTAATAGAAATAATTGGTAGACTTCATTTTAGAACTAGTTATGGTCAAAATGCTTTACAACATTCTTTAGAAGTTGCTAATCTTACAGGATTAATTGCAGGAGAAATAGGTGAAGATGTTACTCTTGCTAAAAGAGCAGGTCTTTTACACGATATTGGTAAAGCAGTAGATCACGAGATAGAAGGAAGTCACGTTAGTATTGGTGTAGAACTTGCTAAAAAGTATGGAGAAAATGATGTTGTAATTAATGCTATTGCATCTCATCACGGTGATACAGAGGCTACTTCTGTAATATCTTGTTTAGTTGCTGTTGCTGATGCTTTATCAGCATCACGTCCTGGGGCTCGTAATGATTCATTAGAAAATTATGTTAAGAGACTTTCTCAACTTGAAGAGGTTGCTAATGATATAGACGGTGTTTCTAAAGCTTATGCTATGCAAGCAGGAAGAGAACTTAGAGTTATAGTTGAACCAGATGAAATAGATGATTTAGAAGCACATAAAGTAGCTCGTGATATAAAAGAAAAAATAGAGTCTAATTTAAATTATCCTGGTACTATTAAGATAACAGTTGTAAGAGAGACTAGGGCAGTTGAAGAAGCTAAATAAGAGGGTTAAATATAATCCTCTTATTGTTATATTGTTTTGATTTTGATATACTTTAGTAAAAAGAGGTGAAGTAGGTTATGGATAAGAAAATTAATGGCTTGGTAGTAAGTGATATTTTATATAATGAATTAAATAAATATTTATTACAAAAAGATGTTATTCCTAGAGTAGTTGATATTTCTATTGGGGATGATTTTGGTGGACAGATGTATGCTAAGATGAAAGAGAAGAAAATAACTGATAGAACTTTAATTGATTTTATTAGTGTTCATTTTAATGAGATGAAAATAGAAGAATTAGAAGAGTATATTAAAAGAATTAATTTAGATAAATCAATTACAGGATTGATGATTCAATTACCTTTACCTGATAATTTAAAGGGGGAAGAACGAAGATTATTAGATATGATTAATCCTTCAATTGATGTAGATGGTTTAACTTCATTATCTATGGGAAAGTTGAGTGTTTTGGATGAATCGCTTATTCCTTGTACACCGCTTGGAATTGAGACATTATTAAAATCATATGATATTACATTAGAAGGGAAAAAGGTTGCTATTATTAATAGAAGTAATATCGTAGGAAAACCTCTTGCTCATTTAATGTTAAGAAATAATGCTACACCTGTAATTTGTCATTCTAAAACTTCTAATCTTTTAAAAGTTACAAGTGACTGTGATATTGTAGTAGCAGCTTTAAATAAACAAGAATTTATTACAGCAGATTATATTAAAAAAGATGCTATTGTTATTGATGTTGGTGTTCATAAAAATAAAGAAGGTAAAACAGTTGGGGATGTTGATTTTCTTGATGTATATCCTAAAGCATCTTTGATTACTCCACCAACGGGTGCAGTTGGTCCTATGACTATTTGTATGCTTGCTTATAATTGTGCTAAGAGTGTTTATGGACAAGAAGTAGATGAGGTTTTAGAAGAAGGTATTAGAAAGGCTAAAAAGTTAATTAAAGAAAAAAATAGAAACTTATAAAGTTCCTATTTTTTTATATCTAAAATTATTGGTAATATTAATGGTCTTCTTCCTGTTAGATTCATAATAAATGGTATTAAATCTAGACTTAATTGATTTTTTATATCAGTAAATGTTGATTTTTTATCATTTAATTTTTCAGTTATAACATTACTAGCTTCTTTTTCAATCTTTTTAATTAAGTCTTCATTTTCATTTACTAAGACAAATCCTCTTGTTGTAATATTAGGTTTTGTTAGAAGTGTTCTTTCTTTAGAATTAATATTTGCTATTACAACTAAAATACCATCACTAGCCATTATTTTTCTATCACGAATGACAGCACTACCAACTTCACCAATTCTACTTCCATCTACATAAATATCACTATTAGGATAACTTTCTCCTTTTGTTATTTTATGATTATTTAAGATTAGGCTATCACCATTTTTTAAGATAAATGTATTTTCTTTAGGTATACCACAATCTATTCCAAGATTAGCGTGTTCTTTTAACATTCTATAGTCTCCGTGGAATGGCATTAAGTATTTTGGTTTTAATAATCTAATCATTAGTTTTAATTCTTCTTTGTTAGCGTGTCCTGATGTATGTAGGTTATTCATTGTCATATTGGTAAAGACTTTTACACCCTTTAAGTATAACTTATTAATTGTTTTATGAATACTTAAAGCATTACCAGGGATAGCGCTAGATGAAAATATGACAATATCATCTGGTCTTAATTTAATTTGTTTATGAGTTCCATCGGCTATTCTTGATAGAGCGGCAAGTGGTTCTCCTTGGGAACCAGTACAAAGGATTGTTACTTCTCCAGGTTTTAAGGTGTTTGCAACTTCTGGTGTTACTAATAATTCTTTATGATCGATATATCCACCTTTAATAGAGATATCAATATTATTTTCCATACTACGACCAAAGACACATATTTTTCTACCGTGTTGATAACAAGATTCAAATATATGCTTTAATCTATAGATGTTGGATGCAAAAGTTGCAATTATAATACGATTATATTTGTACTTATCAAAAATATCTATAATAGCATCATCAACTCGGGATTCACTAATAGACATTCCTTCATTTAGAGCATTAGTACTATCGCTTATTAATAAATCTACTCCATCATTACCTAATTTAGCCATTTTATATAAATCTGCCATTGGTCCAATTGGAGTTAGATCAAATTTAAAATCTCCTGTTGTTACGATTCTTCCATTTGGTGTTGTTATACAAATACCGTGAGAATCAGGAATAGAGTGAGTTGTTCTAATGAACTCTACTTCCATATGTTTAAATTTTAATTTTGTATTTTCATCGTATGCAAATAAATTATCATATCTAATATTTCTGTCTTCTAATTTTAATTTAATTAATTCTTTAGCTTGATTAGGGGCATAGATAGCAGGAATTTTTACACTTTGTAATAAAAAAGGTATCGCTCCTATATGGTCTTCATGACCATGTGTTATTAGTAGAGCTTTAATTTTATCTTCATTGTCTTTTAAAAATGAGTAATCTGGAAGGACATAATCTATACCTAAAAGTTCTCCTTCTGCAAAAGATACTCCCGCGTCTATAACAATAATTTCATCTTCATGCATTACACAATACATGTTTTTTCCTACTTCTCCTAAGCCACCTAAAACAATTATTTTTGTTTCATCTGACTTTTTATTCATTGTTTCTCCTTTCTTTTATTTAAAACCTCGAAGAACTAACCGATATAGATTATACACCATTTTTTTTGTTTTGTCTATTGTTAACAAATTAGTTTTACGTTATACTATTAGAAAAGAAGGTGAGATTATGAGTTTTTATGAAGAGTTATATAGGACGCGTGATGAATATAATAAATTTCAAAGATTAGAACAGGATTATTCAAGTTATTCGGTTAGTCAAGCAGTTACGATATTTAAAACTTTATTAGAAAATTATGAACGTGAAGAATATAGTGTTCTTATAAATGAATTTAATCAATTAATAGCATTACCTAATGATGAAAAATCTAAATCATTAAAACTAGAAATAAATAATCTTTATAATGGAGATGTATTTTATAAGAGGATGAATATAGTTATAGTACGTCCATATAATATTAATAAATATATAAATGTTTCCTCTTTTCAAAGTGATATGCAGATCAACTATTTAGAAGAGTTTTTTACTAGTCTTGTTGAATATAGATATTCTAATAATTTAAGATCAATAAAAGATGATAAATTAGTTGATATTCTTAATGAATATATGGATTCAAAAAAAGATGATATTATATATTATCAAGAACAAAAGAGAAAATGCCTAGATGATTTTTTTGAACACGAAAAAGAAAGAAAAATTAAAGCGGGATTTATGGTAGATAAATATAATATTATTAATTGCGTGAAGGATATTATTAATGGAAATTATGATACTAATTTAGAGATTTTTGATATTGTTAATAAGTCTCCTGATGGTCCTTATCATGATTGTTCATATTATTATCTTGATTATTATAGAACTGTTGGCTTAAAAGATAAGAATAATAATATTGTTTTCAAAATAGAAGAGTTATCTTATACAGATAGAGATGGTTTGGATGCTTATCGTTTTAATTTTTGTTATGATGGTAGTAAATGTGTAGATAGAGATATTAATGTATATTTACTAAGATATAAGATGAAAAAGTTAATAGAAACATATCCTAAATTAACTGATTATTTTGATGCTTTAGATGAAAAATATAGAGAGTTTTTGAACGAAAATTGTGGTGCTTTAGATAGTAAAAAGTTAAAAAAGATATTATTTGAAGGTAAAAGTGCAAATAATTGGTGTTAAACATTAGTTAAAATGATACCGATTTATAATGTGGATAACAAACAAAGGTAAACCTTGTTTGTAGTCATA
>CALVJE010000014.1 GCA_944331725.1 uncultured Bacilli bacterium
AGGGGTTATAGTAGTCCTCTTTCTAATATTATTTCTTCTATAATATTTATTCTTATCCTTTTTGCATCCACTATCATCTTATATTTTAAAGTACTAAGAGCATCTTTTAATAGTAAAAGATATTTAAGACTATTAGACAATAAAGATATTACTTGGAAGTATAAAACTATTGAAAAAAGAGTAATAGAAACATTCTATATTGTAGAAGAAGCTTGGACTAATAACGATATTAGTAAAGCTAAAGACTATATGGATAAAGATTTATATGAGAGCTTTAATTCTAAACTTGAGTGGATGGATATTAATAATAGAAGAAATATCTTAAAGAAAATAAGATTAGTTAATCTAAAGCCCGTATCTGTTTATGATGATAAAGATGATAATAAAGATTTAATTTGGTTTTACATAAAAGGAAAAATGATAGATTATATTATTGATACTAAGACAAAGAATATAGTCAGTGGTAATACTAAAAATAAGTCTTTTGTAGAGTTTTGGAAATTTGTTAAAAATGAAAATAATAACTGGGTATTAAGTGAAATATTACAGGAAGATGAGAGTAAAAAGATAGGATTGTAAAATAAAAAATAGTAGTGTTTTTAACTACTATTTTTTACTCTCCAAACATCTCAAAGATTTCACTCATAAATGATTCTCTTTTTTGTTTTCTAGGTTTTTCTTCATAATGTCTTGATTCTTCTTTAACTTCCTTTTTTATATAAGCATCTTCTTTTTCCATAATCTTTTCAAGTTCTCCACGATCTAACCAGATACCACGGCACTCTGGACAATAATCTATTTCTACACCGCGTCTTTCACTCATTAGTAGAGTAACATCTTTACAAACTGGACATTTCATAAACATCTTCCTTTCTTTTTGTTTTATTATAACATTATGTTAAAATGCTAGTAAATAGTAAAGTTATACTATATAATTAAATAGTAAAGGCAGTGATAAAATGTTTAAAGTAGAAGAGAATAGAACTATATATTTAGATGATAAAGGTAATATTTTAGGAGAAGTAGATTATCCTTATATATCTTCTAATGTTGTAGATGTTAATCATACTTATGTTGATATAAGTTTAAGAGGAAAAGGTATTGCAAATCTACTTTTAACTTATGCTTTTAATTATTTTAAAGAAAATAATATTAAAGTAAAATGTAGTTGTTCTTATGCAATTAAATGGATAAATAATCATAAAGAATATTCTGATTTAGTTATCGATTTAGTTAATATTTCATAATTAGCCCATAGTTTTCCCATATTCTTCCTTTATACTTAAATTATGAAAGTAGGCGATTATATCGTAAATATAAAAGTTATAGGTGCTAATTGTAGTAATGGTATGAAAATATTGAAGAACTTATCTAAAGTAGAACGTGAACTTGATATGGAATTTAATATTGAGAAAATAGATTCTACTTATAAGAAGAAGTATAACATAAATGTCATTCCCGCTCTTATGATAGAAGATAAAGTAGTCTCTACTGGTAATGTTTTAACTGATAGAGAAATAAAAAATTACGTTAAAGAGCTTGTATAAATGAAAAAGGATTCTATTTTTATAGAGTCCTTTTACTTATAAAATTTATCTATTAGCGGAACGTTTAGCATAACTAGTATTGTTTTCTATTACTTCAGGTGCAGTAGCTTTAGTAAGTTCTTGTTCATATAAAACACCCATATTTTCGCTAATAATATTATGCTCTTTAATATAATCAGGATCAGATAATTTTTTCATAAAACCTATTATTCCATTTCTTTTATTTTTTAAATTCTCATCTTCAGCTTGTGTTATTGGCATAACATTAGAAGTGTATAAACTCCAAGCAAAACTAAAGGCATCTTGCATTCTTAATACTCCACTATCTAAAGCTTCCTTAAAGTATTGTTGGTATTCATCCCAGTCTCTAAAAAACTGTTTATTCATAATTAAACTTCTATTGATAGCAAAAAGATTTTGTTTTATCAACATATCATTATTATTATTTTCTTTATTGTTCATAATATATAATTCCTCCTCTTTATAAAGCTTACATATTATATCACACTTTTTTACTTTTGTCTAGCTTTTGTTACATATGAAAAGAACTCAAGTTAGAGTTCTTTTACTTATTAAGTATAGCATCTATAGGTTTTATCTTAGTAATTTTACTTAAAGATATAACAGTAATAATTATAGATATGATAATAGTATATATAAACATTAGAATTGGTACTAATGGATGAGTAACTATACCATTAAAGATAAAGCCTCTATTACCAAAGATAGAATTATTTAAGACACTGATAATAATAAACCAAAGAATAATAGAAACTATATAAGAAATAATACCTACAGTTAAACTCTCATATAAGAATATTCTAATAATATCACCTTTATTAGTACCTAAAGCTCTTAGTATACCTATTTGTTTTTTAGAGTAATTTATAGATACATAGATAAAGTTAGAGAATAGTAAAATCGTAAATAGAATAAATACTAAAGTAACAATATTTATATATTTATTTAGAAAACTATAGATATAAGCAAGAGAATTTATATCATCAGAGTAAGGCATAGTTATAAATAAAGTTTCACCTCTAGCATCATCTTGATAACTAGGATATTTTCTAAATGTCTTTAAAAGAGATGTTTCATTGTCATCATATACTCTAAAGGAAATTAATTCTTTATGAACTGCTTCATTCTTTAATTCTTCTAAATAATCTTTACTAATATAGTTATCTGTTAGACTAACACCTGCAACTTTTAAGTCTTTATAATAACCTTTAGTATTATAGTGAGTTTCAAAAGGAACTGTTAAATTATTAGTAGTAATATAATTAGTTACAAAAGTACTTAAAAGACTATTATAATCACCATTATTATTTGCTAAATAAATATCTAATTCTTCTTTAAAACCATCAACATATTCTTGTAAGTAATTAAGAGATACTATTACTTCATCACTGTTTAAATTAGTAACTTGTGTTATAACATCACTGTTATTGTTATATACTTTTATACCAGTAATTCCATCTTTTAAGACTTCATCTTCATTTAAAATAGCATGATTTAAAATCGCTTCATCAGTAGTATTAAACTTTAAATATAAGTTTTTACCATAGATGGTATATGCCTTGCCAACATAATAATTGCTATAGTCTTGTTGTATTGATTGATTACTTAAATCATTATAACGACTGTTATCATCATCAATTATTCCTACAATAATAACATTATTTAATCCAAAAGGAAGTTCTCTTCTACTATTAACTAAATTATCATAAGAAGTAGGCTTAAAGAGATTACCATTTATATCTTTTATTCCTTTTTCCATAATATTATCAGCAAGATATTTATGAATAACTATTTCATTATTAGTTTTGGGGATAGTACCTATAATGTTAGATAGTAGTTTATCATCTTTAACCTCTACATAGGTAGTAATAGGAATAATAGTATCTTTATCATTAATAGGTTCAAATGATAAAACAGTGTTATTATCATAAATATAATACATAGGGTTTGCAGTTACATTATTTTCTTTTTCAAAATCACTAATTATTTTATTAGTCATAGGAAGTTCTCTTACTTCTCCAAAACTTGGATTAATAATATTAACATAACTAATATCATAATAGGTCTCTTTATTTTCTATTAAAGTATCTGTTGCAAGTATATTTTTATCAAACATACTTGTATTAACAGATATTCCCATAAAGACTAAAGAGATCATTGTTAAAATAATGGTAAAGAATAGTTTAACTTTATTACTTTTTAAGGAAGTTAAGGCAAAATGTAAACACTCTTTAAAAGGGAGTCTTGATTTAGTTAAAGAGAAATTATTATCATCTTTTTCTTCAGTAGTTAAATCATTTCTAATTAGATTACCATCTTGTAGTTCTAATATTTTATCAGCATAGGTATTAGCACTTTCTAAATCGTGAGATACAACCACTACTAATTTTTCTTTACTAATTTCTTTTAATAATTTAAAAGTATCTAAACTAGAATGACTATCCAAATTACCAGTAGGTTCATCTGCAAGTATTACTTTAGGATTTTTAATTAAAGCTCTTGCAATACCAACTCTTTGTTTTTGACCACCTGATAACTCATTAATATTACGGTACTCTAATCCTTTAAGACCAAGACGTTCTAAAAGATTAAGTATTTCTTCTTTATTAACTTTCTTTCTTAATAATTTTGCCGATAACATAACATTATCAAAGACATTATATTCTTCTAATAAATTAAAATCCTGAAAGATAAAACCAATATAAGTGTTTCTATAACTATCATAATCCTTTTCCCTAAAACTATCTATATCTTTATTATCGATATACATTCTACCACTAGTTTTACTATCAAGTCCTCCTAAAATATTTAATAAAGTACTCTTACCACTACCACTTTTACCAATAATAAATACTAATCCCTTATCACCAAAATTAATATTAATATTATTTAGGGCTTTAGTAATCTGTCCTTTCTTACTCCGATATTCCTTACTAACATTATTAAAACTTATCATAACCTTCACCTAATATAATCATAGCATAATCTTAGATAATTATTTTATATAAAGTAAAAAAAAGTGTAAAAAGTTGTAATTTTGAAAATTCAGAAAATTTAAGGCTTCAATTTTTAAAATTCGCTAGAGGAAAATTAAAAATTCAAGCTGTTTTTTTGGTGAATTTTAAAAATTGGTGATTTGCATTATATTTTCTCTTATGTTAGGGTTTAAAACCAAGAAGGAGGAATTTTATGATTAAAGTAAGTATAATAATACCAGTTTATAATAATGGAAAATATTTAAGGACTTGTCTTGACTCTTTAGTAAATCAAACACTTAAAGATATAGAAATAATCGCTGTAGATGATAATTCTTCAGATAATAGTTTACTTATATTAATGGAGTATGCCAAGAAATATCATAATATAAAAGTTTATCATAATAGAAAAAATTTAGGACAAGGTGCTACTAGGAATAGAGGATTAGAATATGCTAAGGGAGAATATATTGGTTTTGTAGATAGTGACGATTATGTTAGATATAATATGTATGAAGATATGTATAAGGCTGCTATTAATAATAATGCTCCTTTAGTTACGACAATGCTTCTTTATGTGACAGAAGATTTAGATTTAAAAAACGATGTAGTGTGTAAAAGTGATCCCATAGTATATGATCCAACTATTGATATAAATAAAGAACAAGTTGTTAGTGATAGCCCCTCTGCTTGCAATAAATTATTTAAAAGGGAATTAATAGGTCATTATCGTTTTTTAGAAAATACTTTTTTTGAAGATGTAGCATTTAGTTATTATATGCTTATGAAATCAGATAAAATAGTTATTTTACCTTATTTTAATTATTTCTATAGAATTAATAATTATGATAGTTTATCATTTAAAACTTATAAAAAAACAGATAAAATATACGATATATTTAAGGTGTTAGAAAAATTAGAAGAAGATGTTAAAAGTATTAATAAATATAATATATATAAAGATGAAATAAGATTTTTAAAATTAGCACATTCTATAACACAACTTTTTGACATAAATAAATGGGATGTTACTAAAGAAGAAAAAGAAGAAGCACTTAGAAAAATGAGTGAAACTATATATAATAAATATGGTATGTTAAGGAAAAGAGAAATTTCTTTACTGTGTTCTAAGCTTGGAAATGAAACTGTTGTCTTATATTTGCAATTTTTAGCAGCCAAAGGGAAAATTAAAATGATAAAAAATAATAAAAAAACTACTAATAGGCTTACAATTAAGTAGAGTTATAAAATAAATGTAAAAGAGTACGTTTCTACTTGTCTTGATAGTCTTATTAATCGGACTCTTGATGATATAGAAATAATTACTATATGATTGCTCTATTGATAATAGTTTTCTTATATTAGAAAATATAAAAAAGATATTTTTTAAAGAAGTGTTAAGAAAAATAGGTATAAAGTATTCTTTATCAAGAATATTTGAGATAAGAAGATGGGATGAATCTATTAAAGTTAGAAATAAGACTATAAAATAGTATGTCAAAAATATTGATATAAAGGATTTTATGTAGTAAAATTTAAGCATAGGGGTTAAACTGTAAGTGACGTGGTGTGTATTTTGTTTTAGGTGAGATATCGCCGGCCGATTTCTCTTCCTTTCTTTCATTCGTATAGATGATTTAGTTCTTTCGCTCTTTTTTGTTTATGATTTATCTCCGCCGTGCGTCCAGATTCCTATTTGTCGGCTAAGGCTTACAAATGGAGGAAGTTTGAATGGAAACAAGTTTAATTCCTGAGTAATACTCGAATATATAATATAGATGTTCATTGACTTAGAATAAAGTCCTTGGACTATCCCTATATTCTTTTTTTTGAAAAATTTATTGATAATTAAATAAATATAGCGTATAATACACTTAAATGCGATTGATATTCAAGGAGTACATATAAAGTGTTTATAGAAAGTTAATGGTTGATGGAAATTAACAACATAATATATGGAAGGTAGTGAATAGAGCAGAATTTCTGAAATAGTAGTAAGTTATTCCGGTAATACCGTTATAAGTAATGAGTTAGTTATAATAACTATAAATTAAGGTGGTACAGCGTAAATTCCTTTAACGCCCTTAAGTTATAGTTATTTTTTATTTTAAGGAGGTGTTATTATTAGGAGTAGATTATATATTATTCCAAATGAAGATATTTTAAATAGTGGTGCCTTTTTTAGGATTTTGAAGAATGGCGAGAAACATTTAAAATATATAAAAGAATTTGTTGATACATATAATCTTCCATATTCATTTGGAGATGATGATAGTAATATAGCACCACTTATGCTTGCTCTAGATGGCCATATGGTTATTAAAACTAGTTGGGATTTTATGAACATAGCAGTTTTTTATATACCTCTATTAGTAACAACTAATCAGAAAAGATGGTTAGATATTAATTTAGAAAATTTTAAGAATTATGAATATCTTGGATTTAATAACTATAGTGTAGTAGATGGAGAAATTAAAGAAGAAAAGATAGAGGATTTAGATAAAGAGGTAGTTGAATTAAATAAAAGATATTTAAATTATAGAAAAACAAAGGAGGAGAAAAGTTATGTTAGATAAGAAATATAATCATAAAGAGGTAGAAAAAGATAAGTATAACAATTGGGTAAATAATGGTTATTTTAAAGGTGATAAAGATAAGAGTAGAGAACCATTTTGTATAGTAATACCACCACCTAATGTTACTGGTAGACTTCATTTAGGACACGCTTGGGATACAACACTTCAAGATATTATTATTAGATATAAGAGAATGAATGGCTATGATGCTTTATGGGTTCCTGGAATGGATCACGCTGGTATTGCAACCCAAGCGAAAGTTGACAAAAGACTTAGAGAAATGGGAATTAATCCTAGAGGTATAAGTCGTGATGAATGGTTAGAACACGCTTGGAGTTGGAAAGATGAATATGCTACTACTATTCACGAACAATGGGCTAAACTAGGACTTAGTCTTGATTATACTAAAGAAAGATTTACTTTAGATGAAGGATTAAGTGAAGCGGTTAGATATGTTTTTGTTAAACTATATGAAAAAGGATTAATTTATAGAGGAGAAAGAATTATTAACTGGGATCCTGTACAAATGACTGCTTTATCTAATGAAGAAGTTATTTATAAAGAAGATAAAGGTGCATTTTATCATATTAAATACTTTATTAAAGGTACAGATGAATATCTAGATATTGCAACAACTCGTCCTGAAACTTTATTTGGTGATACTGCAGTTGCAGTTAACCCAAGTGATGATAGATATAAACATTTAATAGGTAAGACAGTAATTCTTCCTATTGTTAATAAAGAAATACCTATAGTAGGAGATTATCACGCTGACCCAGAGTTTGGAACAGGTTGCGTAAAAATAACTCCAGCACACGACCCTAATGACTATGAAGTAGGATTAAGACATAACTTACCTCGTGTTGTTGTTATGAATTTAGATGCTACTATGAATGAGAATGCTCCTGGTTATGAGGGATTATCTAGAGAAGAATGTAGAGAAAAATTAATAGAAGATTTAAAGAACCAAGACTTACTAATAAAAGTAGAAGAGATGATTCATAATGTTGGACATAGTGAAAGAAGTGATGCTGTAGTTGAACCAACTTTATCTAAACAATGGTTTGTTAAGATGAGACCACTTGCCGATAGAGTACTTGATAATCAAAAGAATAAAGATACTAAAGTAAACTTTGTTCCAGAACGCTATGAAAAAACTATGAATCACTGGATGGAAATTACATATGACTGGTGTATTTCTAGACAATTATGGTGGGGTCATAGAATACCTGCTTGGTATAAAGATGATG
Organism: uncultured Bacilli bacterium; assembly: GCA_944331725.1. Next base: position 8,370 of record CALVJE010000014.1, read on the forward strand.
AAGTATACGTTGGAATGGAAGCCCCTAAAGAAGAAGGTTGGGCTCAAGATGAAGATGTTCTAGATACTTGGTTTTCATCTGCATTATGGCCATTTTCTGTATTAGGTTGGCCAGAAGATACAGAGCTTTTAAAAAGATATTATCCTAATAATGTCCTAGTAACTGGTTATGATATTATTCCATTCTGGGTTAATCGTATGACTTTCCAAGGATTAGAATTTACTAATAAAAGACCATTTAAAGATTGTCTTATCCACGGTCTTATCCGTGATAAAGAAGGACGTAAGATGAGTAAATCTTTAGGTAATGGTGTTGATCCTATGGATGTTATAGAGGAATATGGTGCCGATAGTTTAAGATTTTTCTTAACAACTAATAGTGCCCCTGGAACAGATTTAAGATATGATGAAGAGAAAGTTAAATCTACTTGGAACTTTATTAATAAATTATGGAATGCCTCTCGTTATGTTTTAATGAATATAAGCGATATGAAAACATCAGGATATGACTATCAAAATTTAAGTAAAGCTGATAAATGGATTCTTACATTAAAAAATAACTTAATAAAAGATGTTACTAAAAATATGGATAGTTATGACTTCCATAATGTTGGTAATATGTTATATAAGTTTATTTGGGAAGATTTCTGCGATAACTATATTGAGTTAAGTAAAGCTAATATGAATGATACTACTAAGAGTGTTTTACTTGATGTTTTAACAACAATACTTAAATTACTTCATCCATTTATGCCTTATGTAACAGAAGAAATTTATTCTATGTTACCATTTAAAGATAGTGAATCTATTGTAATTAGTACTTATCCTAAGTATGATAGTGAAACTGTATTTAATAAAGATATGGAAGAAATATCTAAAGTTATTGTTGATTTAAGAGAGATAAGAAATTTAAAAGCTACTAATAATATTAAGAAGAGTGATTTAGTAATGTTTAATACTAAAAGTGATTTAGAATATATTTATAAGTCACAATTAAAGATTACTGATGAATTAATAGTTAAAGAGCCTTTAGAAGATTATCAATCTATTAACTATAAATCTAGTTTAATTGATATTACTTATTTCTTTAAAAATGAAGTTAATAAAGAAGAATTAGAAGAGAATATTAAGAAGTTAAAAGACTCTATTGATAGACGTAAGAAATTACTTAGTAATGAAAACTATGTTAATAAGGCTCCTAAAAATATAGTTGACCTTGATAGAGAAAAATTAATGGAGGAGGAAGCTAAGTTAAAGTTATTAGAAGAACAATTATAGGTTCTTCTTTTCTTTTATATACAAAATTTATAGTGACATTTATAATGACTTTTATGGTGACACCTAATATATAATATGTTGGAAATTTAGAAGAACAATTATAGGTTCTTCTTTTCTTCTAAATTCATCTTTACTTAAATAAAATGTAATGATAAAATTTAAGTATAGAAAGGATAGATGATATGAAAAAATATGGAAAGATAATTATTATTGTAGTAGGTATTCTTATTGTAATTGCTTTACTTATCTTAATTTATTTTAAGACTGCATTTATTAGTAAAGATGACGTAAAGGATATTATCGCTGCTAATATGAATGCTAATGTAAATGATTTATATTTTGAAGATATTGATTTTGACTTTGATAAGGGTGTTTATGAAGTAGAAGTTTATTATCATAATGATGCTTATGAATATAAAGTTGATGCTAGAACTTCTACTGAAGGTGGAAGCATTATTTATACTGATTTTAATACTACTAATAGTATAACTAGTGATAATAGTAGTAATAACAATTCTAATGCTAATGATTCTACTAATAATGGAAATAATGCAACTACCGCTAGTATAACTGTAGAAGAAGCGAAAAATATTGCCCTTATTAATGCTAACTTAACTGAAGATGCTGTACAATTTTTAAGAACAGAACAAGAGTATGATGATGGTGTTCTTGTTTATGAAATTGATTTTACTAGTGGTGACTATGAATATGACTATAAAATAAATGCTAATACTGGTGATGTAGTTAGTTACGATAGAGATAGTATATATGATTAAATTCTGGTCATAATAGAAATAGGTGATAATATGAAAAATATTTCTATTTGGCAAGATACTGTTAATAATGAAGATAGGTATGAAGCATTAAAAGAAAATATAGATGTTGATATTTTAATAATTGGTGGAGGTGTTACAGGATGTAATACCTTTTATCAATTTAAAGACGATAAAAGAAAAATAGCTTTAGTAGAGAAAAACTTCTTAGGTAGTGGAGCATCTAGTAGAAGTAGTGCAAAACTAACATTTTTACAAGAAGATATTTATACTAAATTAAAAGATAAAGCCCATCTTTATTATCACAGTCAAAAAGAAGCGATTGATATTATTAGTAATATTATTAATAAAGAAAATATAGATTGTGACTTTAAAAGTAGTAAATCTTATTTATATACAATAAATTCTAATAATATAGATAGAATAGATAAAGAAAAAGAGATAATTTCATCTTTTAAAGAAAAAACTACATCTATTAAAAAATTACCTAATGGAATGAGAATAGAATCTGGTTTTTATGTTAATAATACTTATATATTTCATCCTTTAAAATATATAAAAGAAATAGTAAAAAAATCTATTAATGATAATCATAAAGTCTATGAGAATACTAAAATAATTAGAATAGAGAAGTATGAAAATTATTATAAATGTTATACAGAAAATAATATTATCAAAACAAAATATATAGTCCTAGCATTACATTATCCTTACTTTTTATTTCCATATTTAATGCCTTTAAAAGTATATTTAGAGAAATCTTACTTAGGATGTATAAAAAAAGATAAATCTTTTGATTTTAATGCTATTAATATAGAGAAACCTTTAAAGTCTATTAGATATTATAATAATTATTTATTAATGGTATCAGCTTCTCATAATTTATCTTTTTCTTTTAATAATAAGAAAATTGTTAAAGAGTTTATGGATAATACAAATATGACTAATTGTAATTATCTTTGGAGTAATTATGATTTAATTACTCTAGATCATTTACCTCTAATAGGTTTTATTGATAAAAATATGATAATTGCTACGGGATATAATACTTGGGGTAATACTAATAGTGTCATAGCAAGTACTATTATTAAGGATTTAATTAATCATAAAGCTAATATATATAGAGATTTATTTAATCCTAAGAGATGTTTTAGTAAAGAAAAAATTATTAATTATCCAATAAATATTTTTAGTAGTACTTATAGTCTTATAAGTAGTAAAGTAAATAAAAATAAATCTTTTTATGAAGATAATCCTAAATTTACAAAATTAAATGGTAAAAATGTTGGTATATATAAAGATGAAAAGAATATTGAACATATTATATATAATAAATGTCCTCATTTAGGTTGTAGTTTAATATTTAATGAAATAGAGAAGACTTGGGATTGCCCTTGTCACGGTTCTAGATTTGATTTAGATGGTAAATGTATTATGGGTCCTAGTAATTATGATATAGGGTATAAATAATTTAATATTTATGGTATACTTAAGTAGTAAAGGATTGATATTATGAATGATGAATTAATTAGAAAAAGTAAAGCAAGTATACTAAAAAGTTATGGTGAGAATTTTACAGAGAAAGAATATATTACTAATCCTGCTATTGGTAGAGAAGAAGAAATAAAACAATTAGTTTTAATATTATTAACACCAGAAAAATCTGCTATTTTAACAGGTAAACCTGGTGTAGGTAAAACTGCTATAGTAGAAGGACTAGCTTATCGTATTCAAATTGGTAATGTTCCTGATCTTTTAAAGAATTATCAAATTATTAAAGTTAATACTTCTGCACTCCTTGGAGTTGATCCTGATACAGGAGAAAGTAAAATACAAATACTTTTAGATGAATTAAAGAGTTATTCTAATTTAATTTTATTTATAGATGAAATTCATACTTTAATGGGTAGTAAAGGAGAATCTCTTGACTTTGCTAATATGTTTAAACCAGGTCTTGATAGAGGAGATATTAAAGTAATAGGTGCCACTACTACAGAAGAATATGAAACTTATATACTAAGAGATAAAGCTTTTGTTAGACGTTTCCAAAAAGTAGAAGTAGCAGAACCTACAAGAGAACAAACTATCGCTATTTGTATGGGAACCCTTCCTAAAATAGAGAAAAAAACAGGAGCTAAGTTAATGTATGATCCATATGTTAAAGAAAAGATAATGGCCTTTCTTACTGACCTTACTAGTGAATATAGAAGAATATATGAAATAGGATCAAGATATCCTGATGTTACTCTAACTATATTACAACAAGCTTTCTCTTATGCAATTTATAATAATAGACACGAAGTAAATATTTTTGATATAGAGAAAGCTATTATGAATACTAAAAATGTTTATCCTGATGTTATAAAAAAAGAACTTCCTAGATTTAAGGAAGAATTCAAAACTGAAATATCAGATGGTTTAGATAGAGGATTACAAAATGTTTAATAAGATAATCTATTATTTAAGAATAATATCTTTAATATTCTTTGTTATATTTGTCTCTTTATTACTTAAAATAATATTTAACAGTGGAATATTTGGTATATCTTTTCTAATTATGTGTAGTTTATTTATTTTAATAAATATCTTTACTGTTTTAACAAGAAAAGAAATCTATAAGAAATTAATTAGTTATAATTTAATATCTACCGCTTTAACTTTCTATTTAGGTATTATAGTAGTAAAATTATATACAGACTATAGAGCAAATAGTTTAATGTATACACTAAATTATGATTACTTTAAGACTAATTTTATTATTATAGATTTAGTAATATTAGGAATTATTCTAAATACTTTATTTATATATTTTCTTGACATAAAAGAAGACCAATAATTTGGTCTTCTCTTATTTTATATCAATAAGTTTTTTATTTTTGTTTTCATCAATTTTTGGAATAGAAATAGTTAATGTACCATTATCAAATTTCGCTTCAATAGCATCTTCATTAACATCACCTAAGTAGAAACTTCTACTGATTTTACCATAAACTCTTTCACGACGAAGATATTTTTTATCTTCATCCCTCTCTTCATCATTAGAAGACTTTTCAGCAGTTATAACTAAGTTTCCTTTATTACATTCTACTTTAATTTCATCTTTCTTAAATCCTGGTAAATCCATTTCTACGTGATAAGTATTATCTTTCTCATAGATATCACATTTCATTTTACTATTCTCACTTTCAAAAAATTGATCTAATGCATTATCAAAATAAAATCTTGTTGGTAACATATATTATCACTTTCCTTTCACAATTATGTTATAACACTAATTTTAGCACTTGTCAAGTGTAAGTGCTAATTATTTTTATTATGTTCAAACTCTTTGATTTTATACTAAAATATGTTAAAATAAGTAGCAGTAAAGGAGGAGTATTTATGCATTTACCAGATTTTAAAGTAGCAAGAACAAATAATAAAATAGAATATAAAAAAATTAGATATAATATAGAAGATAAATATAAAAATAAATATAAAGACAAACTTTGTTATTTAAGAACATATGGATGTCAAATGAATGAACACGATAGTGAGAATATTAAAGGAATATTAGAAGAGTTAGGTTATAGTTTTACTAATGATATGGATAAAGCTGACTTAATTATTTTAAATACTTGTTCAATAAGAGAAAATGCTCATAATAAAGCTTTTGGATTATTAGGTAGAATTAAACATTTAAAAGAGACTAAAAAAGATTTAAAAGTAGGTTTATGTGGATGTATGGCTCAAGAAGAGATAGTTGTTAATACTATTATAAGTAAATATCCTTTTGTTAACTTTGTAATTGGTACTCATAACTTTTACGAGTTACCCCTTATTTTAGAAAAAAATGAGGAAGAAAATAAACAACAAGTAGAAGTATATTCAAGAGAAGGGGATTTAATAGAAGATATGCCTATAGATAGAGCTAGCAAACACAAAGCTTATGTTAATATTATCTATGGTTGTGATAAGTTCTGTACTTATTGTATAGTGCCTTATACTAGAGGAAGACAAAGAAGTAGAGAAAAAGAAGATATCTTAAAAGAAATAAAAGATCTTATTAAAGATGGATATAAAGAAGTAACACTACTTGGTCAAAATGTTAATGCCTATGGTAAAGACTTATATAATGATTATTCACTAGCAGAACTATTAGAAGATGTCGCTAAGACTAATATACCTAGAATTAGATTTATGACAAGTCACCCTTGGGACTTTAATGATAAAATGATAGAAGTAATTGCAAAATATAAAAATATAATGCCAAGTATTCATTTACCAGTACAATCAGGTAGTAATAGAATATTAAAATTAATGGGAAGACGTTATACAAAAGAGAGTTATTTAACACTATTTTCTAAGATGAAAGAATTAATTCCAAATTGTGCTATTTCTACAGATATAATAGTTGGTTTTCCAGGAGAGAAAGAAGAAGATTTTAAAGAAACATTAGATTTAGTTAATACTTGTAAATATGATAATGCTTATACTTTTATATACTCTCCAAGAGTTGGAACACCTGCTAGTAGACTTAAAGATGATATAAGTAAAGAAGAAAAAGATGAAAGATTATACAAGTTAAATGATACAGTAAATAAATATTTTAAAGAGAATAATTTAAAATTAGTAGGTAAAAAAATACCTGTATTAGTAGATGGTATAAGTGATAAGAAAAATGAATACTTTGGTTATAGTGATACTAATAAATTAGTTAATTTTACAGGTGATAATATAGAAATAGGTAGTATTGTTAATGTTTTAATAACAGATGCCAAGACTTGGAGTTTAGATGGAAAAGTTAGTGAGTAATGAAGAAATTAAAGAAAAAGCAAGAGAATTAGTAAAAGCTTTAAAAGAAGATAAAAGATATCAAGATTATATATCTTTAAGAAATGAATTAAAAAATAATAAAGATATTATGGATAAGATGAATAAAATAAAATCTTTACAAAAAGACTATGTAAAGAGTGCTTATCTAAATAAAGAAATAGAATTAAAATTAAAAGAATTAAATAAAGAATTAGAGAAAAACTCTTTATATAAAGATTATATAACTAAAGAAAAAGAGATAAATAATATTCTAATTAATATAACTGAGGGTTTAAATATAGCATTTATAAATATTTTAAATAAAAGTGATAAGTAA
>CALVJE010000015.1 GCA_944331725.1 uncultured Bacilli bacterium
GATAACATCTATTCTTATTAAATTATACAACAAATAATAAGGGTAATACAAGTAAGTTATTTCTTATATACAAAAAGAAAAGTAATTACTTACTCTTCTTTTCATAATATTCATCAAAAGTCATTCTTCTATCTACTATAGAACCATCATCTAATATTTCAATAATTCTATTACAAACTGTTTGATTTAACTCGTGATCCCTTGAAGTTAAAATAAGTTCTCCTTCAAAGTTTTCTAGTCCTTTATTTAAAGAGGTAATACTCTCTAAATCCAAATGATTAGTAGGTTCATCTAATATAAGAAAATTAGGTTCTTCTAACATTAATTTACTTAACATACAACGTGCTTTCTCTCCTCCTGATAAAACACTAACTTTCTTAAATACATCTTCACCGCTAAATAACATTCTTCCTAAAAAACTTCTCAAATGAGTCTCATCATCTATCTTTTTAAACTGTCCTAACCACTCTAAAATATTTTTATCATTATCAAAGTAATTACTATTATCTTGTGGTAAGTATGAAGCATCTATTGTCTTACCAAATACTACTTCTCCTTCATCACTATTGATATTACCTGAAAGTATCTCAAAAAGAGTTGTCTTTGCTAAATCATTATTAGATATAACTGCAATTTTATCTCCTCTAAGAATAGTAAAAGATATTTTATTAAGTATTTTCTTACCATCTATTTCTTTACTTAAATTATCTACTTTAAGTACTTCTTTACCAATATTCTTAGTAATTTTAAAATCTATATAAGGATATTTTCTAGAAGATGGCACTATTTCATCTAATTCAATTTTTTCTAACATCTTCTTTCTAGAAGTAGCTTGCCTACTTTTAGATGCATTAGCAGAGAACCTTGCAATAAAGTCTTGTAATTCTTTAATCTTTTCTTCTTTCTTCTTATTAGCATCTTTCATCTGTTTTAAAGCTAACTCACTAGACTGATACCAAAAGTCATAATTACCTATATACATCTTCATCTTACCATAATCTATATCTACTATATGAGTACATACTTTATTTAAGAAATGTCTATCGTGACTAACTACAATTACTGTATTAGGATAATTTATCAAAAACTCTTCTAACCAACTAATTGCATCTAAATCCAAACTATTAGTAGGTTCATCTAATAAAAGAATATCAGGATTACCAAACAAAGCAGATGCTAACATAACTTTAACTCTTAACTTAACAGGTATATCCCTCATACATTTTTCAAAGTATTCATCACTAACACCTAAATTAGTTAAAAGTATCGCTGCATCATTCTCAGCATTCCAACCATCCATATCTAAAAACTCTGCTTCTAAATCTGCTAATCTATATCCATCTTCTTCAGTAAATTCAGTATGAGAATACAACTCTTCTTTTTCTTTCATTATCTTATAAAGTCTATCATTACCCATAATAACAACATCTAATACTTTCATATCATCATACTGATAATGATCTTGTTTTAATATTGATATTCTTTCACCCTTACTAATTGTAATATCTCCTGTAGTAGTATCAATCTCTCCAGTAAGAAGCTTTAAGAAGGTACTTTTCCCTGCCCCATTCGCTCCTATTATTCCATAACAATTACCATTAGTAAATTTTAAATTAACATCACTAAAAAGAGTCCTTTTATCAAACTTTAAACTAACATTATTTACTTGTAACATCCAATCACTCCATTAATATTTTCATTTCTTCAGATTACTAACATAATCATCTAATGTATCATAACACATAATTTCATCTTTTAACATATCAAAAATAGTATCATAATTTGAAGCTTCTTCTCTTATTCTATTTTTAATTATTTCCCTTTTCTTTTTACTAACATTCTTTTTAATTAAAAGGCTATCTATAACTTCATCTAATAAATAATCATCTATTTCTTTATTATTTTCATCTTTTAAATAATTAAAATCTAAATCAGGTTTATATTGATAAGTACCTGAATCTATCAAATGAAGATTACCACTATCATCAAAAATACTATCATCATACTGCAAATCACCTATCCTATAACCTTTCAAAGCATATTTTCTAGCATCAGATTGCATTTTAGTAATATTCTTAACAAATTAAATAGATTTAATATTAGAAAAGCTATAATAACCACTACTATTAATATACTTACTAACTGGCCCAACATAATCAAAAGATAAATCATAAGCGACATCAATAGGATGATCTAAAACTTCTGTATCTAAATCCTTTAACCTTAAAACATCTGATTTAGTTAAATAAAGTTTTCTAGGAAACTTATCTAGTATTTTAACTGCTAAAGAAGAAAATTTATAACTTTCTCCTTCTTTACCTTCACCCAGATAAACACCATCTTCTTTATCGAAAATATCATTATTAATTACTATTTTCATCTTATCTAGCCTTTCTATAAGTAAAAACAGATGCTTCTATAGGATAAGCTTCACCTACTTTAGTTACTTCACTCATACCTACTAATTTATGAACACTTTCTGCTTCCAAACTTCTTGATATAAAGAAATGATTTAACATCTCTCTATTATTTTTTATATGTGTATCTATCCCTACTAAAGTAGAAACATCATCTAAATCAAACATATCACAGAATATATTTGTATCAACATCTCTTGGAAACCTACCTGCCACTATCATTCTTCTTACAAAGTATTCTGAAGCAGGATCACTATATTTTTTACACATATCTAATACAGTATCAAAAGATCTAACATCATAAGAATAACTCTTCATATTTTTACAGTTAACATTAACAACTACTAAAGGTCTAGAATAATAACTAGTAACTAAAACATTAACAATTCCAGAACCAAACAACTCAGTATTACAAATAGGTAATTTTTCTTTAAAGAAAGTCACAGCTTTATCATTACTATTTATCGCTTCATAACCTAAATCTTCATAATTAACATCAATATTATTTCCTTGTAACATAACAATATCATAATCTTCTTTTTTAATTTGTTCTTTTAATATTATTTTTTTCTTTCTATCTTTAATAGGAATAAAACCATATCCCAAATTCATACTAAGTATTTTTAAATTTTTCATAATCTTCCTCCAAACGTGCTTTTATTATAATACAAAATATTCTTAAACACAACCAAGTTTTCCTTTACTTTTAAGATAAAGTTTTCTAAAGAACTCTACAGGTATAACAGAAAAGGCACAGACTAGCATTATCTCTATTTCTTTTATACTAAGAGATGTTGTTCTAAATAAATCTCCTCCATAGTAAATAAGGATAACTTGTACTATTACTATAAAGATAATTACTCCTAAAAAGACTTTATTAGATAAAAGGTTAGCGAAAATATTAAGACGACTTGTCCTAGCATTAAAACTATTAAATATCATCATAAAGATAAATAATCCAAAGAATGCACTCATAAAGTAGATATCATTTCTACCACTTCTAAAGAAGGAATGAATAAATGGGCTTTTTAAGAAGAAAATACAAAGTAAAAAAGAATAAATACTAGTAAATACTATTTCGTGAATCATATAACTATTTAAGATTTTCTCATCACGCTTTTTAGGAGATTCTTCCATATATTCTAAAAGAGGCACTTCATAAGAAAAAGCAATTCCTGCAAGAGTATCCATAACCATATTTACCCAAAGCATTTGAATAACTGTAACAGGACTATTAACACCAATAAATGGTCCTACTATTGATAAGAAAACAGCACAGAAATTAACAGTTAATTGAAAAATAATAAACTTACGAATACTTTTAAATATTGTTCTACCATAAAGAATCGCTTTTACAATAGAATTAAAATTATTATCAAGTAAAATTATATCAGATGCTTCTTTAGCAACTTCAGTACCACTTCCCATACTAAAGCCAACATCACTAGATTTTAAAGCAGGTGCATCATTAACACCATCACCTGTCATTCCTACAACAAGACCCAACTCTTGACTAAGCCTAACTAATCTACTCTTATCAGTAGGTAAAGCTCTTGCCACAACACATAATTTAGGAATAATCTCTTTAATCTTTTCATCACTCATACTATTTAATTCACTACTTGTTAGAACAATATCTTTACTACTAGTAATAATACCAGCGTCTTTTGCAATAGACTTAGCAGTTACTTTATTATCTCCTGTTATCATAACAGTCTTAATACCAGCTTTTCTAACTAACTCTATTCCATCCCTTACTTCTTCTCTTAATTCATCTTTAATAAATAGTAATGCTAAAAAAGTTAGTCCATCTCCCTCATCAACACATACCATCAATACTCTAATTCCCACACTAGCTTTCTTATTAATTACATCAATTATATTATTCTTATTTACAAAAGACACTCTTTTCCCATTAGGTAAAATATAATACTTACACTTATCAAGTAATACTTCAGGCGCTCCTTTATAATAAGTTATTTCCCTACCACTCTCTAATACTTTAGTATAAGAATACTTATTCTTACTATCAAAAGGAACTTCTTTAAGTTTTTTAACAGAATAATTACTTTCCCCTAAATAATTAACTAAAGCTTTATCAGTAGCATTTCCTCCTATCCACATTTTTTTCTCCGCATCATAGACACAATTAGTATTAGAAAGAATAGATTTCTTTAAAAGATTATAATAAGTAAAATTATTCTTAAGTCTATCTTTTTCTTTATAATAATCTAAATTACCAAACATAACTCCTACTACTTCAAGTTCTCCTTTAGTTAAAGTCCCAGTTTTATCAGTAAATAAAATATTTAAACTACCTGCAGTCTCTATTCCTGTAAGTTTCCTAACTAAAACATTATCTTTTAACATTCTTTTCATATTACTAGAAAGTACTAATGTTATCATCATAGGTAATCCTTCAGGAACAGATACTACTATTATTGTAACTGCAAGTGTTAAAGCTTGAAGGAAATATGCAAATAGTAATGATGTATCAGATAAAGTAACAACAATTCTACTTATATCAAAATTATTATCTATAATAAGAACAGAAAAAAGATAGGAAAAAGCCACTAAAAATGCTCCAACATAACCTATTCTACTAATTACTTTAGCAAGGTCTCTTAGTCTAAGCTTTAAAGGACTTTCTGGTTGTTTCTCTTGTAATTCTAAAGATATCTTTCCATAAAAAGTATTAACCCCCACTTTAGTAACAACCATCTCTCCAATCCCGTGATATATAACACTACCTCTTAACAGTTCATTATCATTACTTGGATTAATACCATTAATAAAAGCTTTTTTATATATTTCCTTACTCTCTCCTGTAATAGATGATTCATCTACACTAACTTCTCCTTTAATTAATACTCCATCTGCAACAATCCTATCTCCATTTTCAAGTAATATAATATCTCCTACTACTACATCATTAATATCTATAAGTAAAGTTTTACCATCACGTCTTACTTTAACTTTAATCGCTTCCGCTTCACTTTGAAGTTTTATGAAAGCTTTCTCACTCCCATACTCTGATATAGTTGATATAAACGATGCTAAAAATATAGCGATAACAATACCAACTGTCTCATACCAATCAAAATCTTGTATTAAAAAGACTGTTTTAATACCTAAAGCAATTAAAAGTATTTTAATAATAGGATCTCCTAAACTCCTAATTAATTGTTTAAAGAAACTATCTTTATTAACTAATACTAAAGCATTATCCCCATACATTTCTCTTGATTTAATTACTTCATCGTTACTTAGACCATTACTTTTTATTTTCATAAGACTCCTCCTATAGAATACTATGAATAAATGAATGATAAAAGAAAAGTTAATGAAAGACAAAAAAATACATATAACTTAATATATGTATTAACTAATTCTCTGATAGATACGATATTTCATTTTTATATCATCATATTTTTTTAAAGAATATTCATTAATTGAAGTATTTTCATAAACAATTTTATAATTATCTATATCATCCATATTATCATATAAATAATCATCTAAAGGAACTAATAAATGACTAAATTTATACTTTTCTAAAAACTTACTTACATCTATTTTCCCGTGTTGTAAAAGATAATACTCTTCTATAATATCTTCTTTTTTATTATTCTCTTTTAAGAAAACTTCTGCTCTAGGATCTATATAACACTTAATACCCATCCATTCTGGATAACTACCTTCTGCATAACCAGTATATAAGGTTATATCTTCCCTCTTATTATTATCTAAAAGATAATCAATACCTTCTTTATATTTATCAGTAAAAACAAATGAATTTGTTCCTATAATAACAAGTAATATAGTAACAGCGATAAAAGAAGAATTAAATATATATTTAGATCGTTTAATCTTCTCTTTATCTTTATTCTTTTTAAATGAAGGTTTTAAATAATATGCTAAAGGTAAAACTCCTCCAATAATTAAATAAGCTTGTCCTTTATAAGAAGAAAGTGTAAGATAAATAGTCCCTATGAGTAAATAAAAATATCTAGGTTTAATTTCACTTTTTCTATAAAATATATAAATACAAATAATAATAAAAATAATAACTAGAATTTGTTTACCTAAAGAATGTGCTATTGAAAGAGGAATCATCTCTGCTATAGACTGGTTAATATAAACATTACCATAACTTCTAAATATATATGTAATCGCATCTATTCCATAAGGATTTATTAACCCTGTTAAAAGCATACAAATAGCAGTAATAAAAAGTGGCTTTTTTAAATAACCATCACTCTTTAAAAAAGGAGTTTTATAACGAAAAGAATCTATTAAATAAGGTAGTAAAAATGCAAATAACATAAAAAACATAGAAGCGTGTAAATTAATTTCTAATAATGATAATAATGGTAAGAAATATAAATATTTTTTATTATTTTCTTTTATATATTTCTCTAGAAGATACATCTGTGTGATTATAATAGCAAATGTAAAAATATGTGGTCTTGATGTCATAAAGAAATAAGCTAATAAAGATGTCATAACTGTAGTAATAATTATTGATAAACTATAACGATTATCACTTAACAACATACATAGTTTATAACTTATAAAAATAATATAACCAGTTACTAAAAGAGTTAAAATTAAAAGTCCATACTTTCCAAGTAAACTATAAGATAAATAAAATAATACTGAAGAAAGCCATTGTTGAACTATAAAAGCAAAATCTTGATGAATAGTAAAAGGTTCTACAGTAGGAAAACCATTATTTAAAATATACCTACCGTGATTTAATAAAAACCAAATATCATTATAATCAACATTCCAAGTAAGAACTAAAAGTAATGGAATATTAAAATATAAAAACATCATTTTTTTAGATGGATGATAGTTTTTAAATATATTTTTAATTTTCTTCATTATACACCCCCAAAACATTTACATTCCAAATCTCAGTTTTATCTTTATCATTATTTATAATCTTTTCTACGGCAATCATTGAAGTCATCATAGAATGATCCATATTATTATAATGATGTTGTCCATTTCTACCAACACAATAAAGATTAGAAAATTGATTTAAATATTCAATTAATTTATCAATCTCATTATAAGTATCAAAATAAGCAGGATATGCTTTCTTTACTCTTTCCAAATGAGAATCTAAAACATCTTCTTTATTAATTATATTCATTTTAACTAATTCATCAATCGCCTTATTAATAAAATCTTCATCTTTCATATTCCATTTATCATCAGATTCATTACAAAAGTATTCTAATCCTAACCATATATTATCTATAGGAGAATCTACCATATAAATTGACCAATTATTAAAAATTTGAATTCTTCCTAAATCAACATCTCTATTTTGAACATAAAGCCAACAATCAGGAATTATATTACAAATAGTTCTTATATTAGTTGTATTCTTTAACTTTAATTTTTTAACTAATAAACCAACAGTCATAAAATCACGATATGGTAAATTAGTAGCAATTCTTTTAATATCAGGATCTATTTTAATAGAAAAACTTTCAATTAAATCTTTTAAAGGCATAGATGAAATAAATATATCTCCTTTTAACTCTACTTCTTTAGATTTATTTTTATATACAACAGAAACTATTTTTTTATTTTTAATATTAATCTTAGTAACAGTACAATCTTTTCTAACTTCTCCATTTTTCTTTAAAATTTTCTTTTCAACTTCTTCCCAAAATTGTCCAGGACCATATTTAGGATAATAAAAACTTTCAATCAAAGATGTCTCTTTTTTCTTATTTTTAATATGTAATAATCTATAAAGCCAATCTTTTATTACTACTAAAACAGATAAGCCTTTCGCTCTTTGACTCCCCCAATCAGGACTAATTTTAGAAGGATGTCTTCCCCATACTTTTAAAGTATAATCTTCAAAAAACATTTTATAAAGTTTTTTACCAAATCTATTAATATAAAAATTTTCTAAAGATGTTTCTTTTCTTTTAAAAATAATAGATTTTAAATAACTAAATCCTCCACTTAAAACATTAAAAAATCCCAAATTTTTAAGAGTATTCCAATTTATTGTAATTGGATAATTAAAAAAATGTTTTAAATAATAAATACGTGATAGTCTATCTCTAACTAAAAAAGTATTATCAGTAATATCAGGATCAGGACCATCTTTTGCAAGTTTTTTTTCTCGTCCTAAAACTTTATCATCAAAACTATCCTTTCCTTGAATAGGCATAATTTCTTTCCAAAAATTAACAACTTCTTCATTTTTAGAAAAAAATCTATGACCCCCTAAATCCATACGATTATTATGATAGTTAATAGTTTTAGAAATACCACCTACTTGACTATCACTTTCTAAAACTATTATTTTATATTTATTACTTTTTTTTAACAATTCATAAGCTGCAGTTAATCCAGCAGGACCTGCACCAATAATTACAACTGTTTGCATAATAAAACCTCATATCTACATAAGTCATAATAACATATATAAAGCAAAAAGAAAAGAGCCGAAGCTCTTATCTACTTTTAATTACTGCAATATAATTATTTACTTGACTAGCCCAAGTAGTACTAGCAGCATATTTTGGACCAATTGTCTCTGGTGTAGTTAGTCCATAAGCATAATAATTACGATATAAGTTATCTAAATAACCCATAATACCTTCATCAAGTGTAGGATATGCTTTATAAGATCCTCCACCACAACTTGGTCCTCCTTTTTGTCCACCAACATTATTACATTCACGAACTAAACTACTACAAGTACCATTACATCCTGTTTCGTGAAGAATAATAGCAGTAGCCATATAAGGATCAATACCTAACTGTAATGAATAACTTGCAATTAAGTATCCTTTACCTGAAATAGTAGAGTTTAAGGAACGATTAAGCTTTTCTCCTAACTGATTCATTGTTAATCCATCAAAAACAATAGGATCAACGGGAACAGTATTAACTTCATCATAAGTCTTAACATCCTCTAATTCTTCTTCGATAACTACTTCTTCAACATTTTCAGTATCTACAGTAGAAGCATCAACTATTTCATTATTATTAGATTCATCTGAAACTGTTTCATTGTTATTATTAACTTCTTCTACAGTTCCAGAATTCATATCTTTCATAGTCACTTTTTCATAAACTACAGTATTCTCTTCTATTTGAAAAGCTTTATACTGTAAAACTCCTGCTAAGCCTATCATAAATACACCAATAGATGCCAACGTAAGACTCAGCTTACTAACTTTTTTCATAGTTCCTCCTTCAAATAAGAACAATAAAATTGTACCAAATATTTAATTTTTTGTCAAATTTGACACCCGAACCTATTATATTATATGCATTTTTAATGATTTTTACTTGACTTTATCCTAGTCTTGTTCTTATAGGAAATATAGATCAAAACTCCACCAATAATTATCAAAATACCACCAACTAAATAGATATATGTAGCATTACTACTTGTATTAGGTACTTCAACTAATCTTGAATTATACATAATTTCATTTTGGATATCTCCAGTTTCTAATACATTAAACTCTACTACTGATGTATTTAATACATAACCATCTGGAGCGATTGTTTCAGTAAGAGTATATCTACCAACTGGAAGTTTTTCTATGTAATGAGGACTATCACTTGATATCCATTCTTCTACTATTTCTCCATTACTATCTCTTATTACTAAGTGTGCACCTTCTACTTCTTCACTTCCCGCCATATCTTTCTTACTTATATTTATTTTAGTAAAGTCATTTACAAAGTTTATTACCCCAACTTCATTACTATCACTAACACTAAAGTATATTGGCTCTTCATTTACTATTACGCCATCTGGTGATTCTATTTGTTTAAGAATATAATCACCTAATTCTAACTCTTCACTTGTATATCCATCTTTAGTTACTTCAAATTCATCTATTAAAGTACCATCTCTTGTCTCTAATCTATAACTATATCCACTAATTCCCTTTGTATCTACAGTTAGTATTCTATTATTAACACTTATTGTAGTTATATCATTACTTACATTAACACTCTGTACTTTTCCTGTTTCTAATACTCTAAATGTTACCTTAGATCCTGTTCCTATATATCCACTAGGTGCTTCTATCTCTTCAAGACTATATAATCCTGGACTTAATCTCATAACTTTATATGGACTATTACTACTTACAAAAGTAATAGGTTCCATCTCTCCATCTAATCTACTAAGTCTCATTGTCGCACCACTTATATATTCTCCAGTTCTAGCATCTATCTTACCTAAATTTACTACTATAGGTTTATTTTTTATTACAACACTAGCATTAGGATTTTTAGAATCTATTGTCACAGGATATTTTTTATCACTCTTTATATAACCTAAAGGTGTATTAACTTCTACTACCTCATATGTTCCTTCTTCTAAATCTGTTATAACACTAGGACCATTAGATGTAGTTATACTCTTAATTACTTCATCACCTTTTCTTATCTCTAAATTTACTCCACTAACAGCTTCCCCCCTCTCACTATCTATCTTCTCTATTGTTAAACTTCCCTTTCTATTAACAATTGAAAATGAAAAAGAAGCATTATCAGCATTATAATTTATTTCTTTCAATTCATTATTTTTTATATAACCATCAGGTGCTTTAACTTCTTCTAAATAATATGTACCATAATCTAATCCTTCTATAAAATATGGCATATCTCCACTAACAAAAGTTTCTATCTCTTCTTTATTACTATCTAAAAGTCTCAATGTTGCCCCTGGAATACATTCTCCATATTCATCTACTTTTGCTAAATACAGTCTTGTCTTAACATTTTCCATAGTTACTTGAATACTAGTAGTATTCTCATCTATTATAAAACTTTTTCTCTCAGTATTTAAAGCATAACCACTAGGTGCCTCTATTTCTTCTACATAATATGTACCTGGACTTAATTTATCAAGACTATAAGCTTCTTTAGTAGTAGTAAATGCCTCTATCTCATCACCATTACTATTAGTAACTCTTAACTTCGCTCCACTTAAAGGATTACCTTCTTCATCAACTTTATTTATAACTACTTGATTATTTGAATTATAAAATGTTACAGTCCTAGCTTCTTTCTCTTCTCCAGTAATAGTAACAGGAACTTCACTACTACTTAAAGTATATCCATTAGGTGCTTTAACTTCAACTACTTTATATTCCCCAGGTCCTAAACCTTTAATACTATGTGCTTTATTATTAGAAGTCCATTCATCAATAATACTATTATCAGAAACCCTAACTAATCTTAATACCGCTCCACTTACAAAATTATTATTACTAGCATCTTTCTTTTCTATTAACACTTCATTCTTCTCATCTTCAAAATCAACAGTAATACTAGTATGACTTTTATCTAATGTAAATTCTTTTTCTTCACTACTTACAAAATAACCAGACGGTGCAGATACTTCAACCACTTTATAAGTACCTTCACTTAATTTAGTAGTATCAACACTAACATAATCATTAGTTGTTGTAATTGTATCAACCACTTCATTGTTACTATTAACAATATTTAATACCGCTCCACTAACAGGATTACCTGTATCACTATCTATTTTTCTTATTCTTACATCATACTTTGAATTAGTAATCATACTACTAATATTTAAATTACTATCACTTATTACTACATTAGTACTCTCTTTATCTATATAATATCCATTAGGAGCCCTTACCTCTTTTATCTCATACTCTCCAGGTAATAAGTTATCTACTAAATAATCTTCAGTTGTAGTAGTAAAGTTTATCACACTCTTATTTGTTGCCATTCTAATTACTTCTATACTAGCACCTTCCAAAGAAGTATTATCACTACTATCTACTTTTTTTATTGTTAAACTTCCGCTTGGCATTTTAACACTAGCAGATACGGTCTTCTGTTTAGGTACACCTACAAGTGTACTAACAACTGACTGTTGCATTGTATCTACCATATCACTAGGAGGATCATAACTGTAAGCAACATATTCTGTATAATTAACTACTACATTTATATTTACATTTATAGGATTATCTATCTTAGATAAATCTACTCTTAATTTAAAACCTTCTCCACTATTTATAGTATTAGAACCTATCACTTCATCACTACTATTAAGAACTTCTACTGCATTATTATCTATACTTACTGCATAATTATCAAAACTAACATTACTATTTACTGTAATTATATCTGTCATTAAATATCTATTATCACTACTTAATTTAAAGTCACTAGTAGAAATATTAAAACTAGGATTAATTGTAACAGGATTATTTTTAGCATAAACTGCCCCTGTTATTAATGGTTCTATAACACTATAATAAGAACTGTTTTTAATAACTTTTTTTTGATTAGCAGTTAAAACTCCATCAATATCATCACTAACACCATTTACCCTATCTTGATAAAACCAAATTGCAACTTGTGTTAAATAATCATCATTTTTATCATTACCAGTTAAACTTTTATTAGGATAAGCATTTTGCAAAATATAAACATAACCTGCATCAAGAGGAACTTCATTTTTAGTAATAGTTTTAGGACTATCATTATTAGGCCATCCTTTTTCTTTTTCAAGACAGTAAACAGTATATCTATTACTACCATCATAAGCATAATAAGGAACTAAAGATATTATTTCTTCATCACTCAATCCTTCACTAAATAAAGTAACCCTATCAGTAAGAGTATCTCCCATACCAGTCGTTAATGTATCAGGTAACTCCGTTGGAATAGCATATGAACTTGCTACCGTTTTCCCAAAAAATATAACCATAATAATTGAAAAAAAGATACTAACTGTAACCTTCAACCAATCATTTTCACTTTTCTTAAATAAACTACCAATCTTACCTAACATATTCATCACCTATTATAAATAAAGTATATCACAAAAAAAATAGTAATTAAATACTATTTTTTAACAAACTAAGACTAACTTTTTTCTTATCTAAATCTATAGAATCCACATAACAATCAACTATATCACCAACACTAAATAAATCACTAGGATTTTTAATATACTCATTAGTTAATTTTGAAATATGAGCAAGTCCATCATTCTTTAGACCTATATCAATAAATAGACCAAAATCGACTACATTACGTACTGTTCCTTGTAGTTTATCCCCTATTTTTAAATCTTCTATATGTAAGATATCACTTCTTAAAATAGGTTGTGGATAATCATCACGCAAATCTCTCATAGGTTTTTCTAAAGACTCTATAATATCAGTTAAAGTATATTTATCAATACCAATATCTTTACTAAGACTATCTACATCTAAACTATTAAGTTTATCACTAAGTTCTCTACTACCTAAATCTTTTTCACTAAATCCTAAATAATCTAAAAGTTCTCTAGTTTTATCATAACTCTCAGGATGAATAGAAGTCTTATCTAAAGGATTATCTCCATCAAGTATTCTAAGAAAACCAACTGATTGTTCATAAACTTTATCTGATATTCCTGATATTTTATGAAGTTCTTCTCTATTATTAAACTTACCATATTTATCTCTAAAAGCAATGATATTATCTATTACTTTTTTATTAAGTCCTGATACGTATTTTAGGATTGAAGAACTTGCTGTATTAATATTAACACCAACACCATTAACCGCTTTACTAACAACAAAGTTTAATGATTCATCTAGTTTTTTAACAGGTACATCGTGTTGATAAAGACCAACTCCTATACTTTTAGGATCTATTTTAACAAGTTCAGATAATGCATCTTGAACACGTCTACCAATACTAACAGCACTTCTTTTCTCAACAGTTAATGAAGGAAACTCATCAATTGCAAGTTTACTAGCAGAATAAACTGATGCCCCTGCTTCACTTACTATTATGTATGAAACATCTCTTTTACAAGATTTAATAGCATCAGCGACAAAAGCTTCGCTTTCACGAGATGCTGTACCATTACCAATTGCAATTACATCGATGTTGTATTTATCTATTAGTTCAAGTAATTTTTTACGAGATCCTTCTATATCATTATGAGGCTCAGTAGGATAAATAACATCAATATCTAATACTTTACCAGTCTTATCTAAAACAGCAAGTTTACACCCAGTTCTAAAAGCAGGATCATAACCTAACACAGTTTTATCTTTTAAAGGAGGAGTAAGTAAAAGTTTCTCTACATTAGTAGAAAAATTATCAATAGCACGTACCTCACCTTTTTCTTTTAACTCACTACGTACTTCTCTATCTACACTAGGAAGTATTAAACGTTTAAGACTATCATTAATTGCCTCAAGTATTATCTGATAACAAAATGACTCTTTATTCTTAATTACTTTAGTCTCTAAGTATTTAGTAATCTTTTCTACATCATAATCTAATTTAACGGACAAGACCCCTTCTTTCTCACCTCTATTAATCGCTAATATTCGATGAGGTTTAATATATTTAACCTGCTCTGTAAAGTCATAATAGTTACTATAAGTCTTATCTTCATCCTCTGCATTCCTCTTTAATTTACTAACAATTACCCCTTCTTTAAAGATATAACTCCTAATCCATTTACGGTAATATGCATTGTCACTTATCCATTCAGCGATAATATATTTAGCCCCAGTTATAGCATCTTCTACAGTCTTAACTTTATCGCTAAGGTATTTTGATGAAATAGTATTAATATCTCCCTTAACAGGACAAGACATAATAATTTTAGCAAGAGGCTCTAATCCATTATTAATAGCATCAGTTGCCTTAGTCTTTTTCTTCTCTTTATAAGGACGATATAAATCATCTACTTC